>DAOVHJ010000175.1 GCA_030671945.1 Candidatus Heimdallarchaeota archaeon | reverse complement strand
TTTACTTTGTTTGTAGATTTTTGTAGATTGGGTTACTACTCTCCACTTTTCAAGATAATTTTAGACGATCTTGGATATGATTTTGATTTAATTGATCTGGACTGGCAGAACAAACCTGAATTCTTTAGAAATTTCAAAAAACTAACGGGAGATTTGAGTGCCTGGCAAGCTTTTCAAGCATTTCGAGTTGGGTGGATAAAGAATAGACATATCGATTATACAGAAAAATTACAATATAGCTATGGAGCTATTGAATTAGACAAAGGAGCAACAAGAAGAGTGGCAAAAAAAGCATTCAGACATATTGTTGAAACAGAAGGGATGAGCAATATCAGAAAACTCCCTAAGGTAGTTAAAAAGATGTTTGATGATGAAATTGAAATTGATAAAAAAGCAAATCCACTCAAAGTAGGAATTGTTGGAGAGTTATATGCAGTTATTGAACCTGCAATAAATCTTCACATTATGAAACGATTGAATGAACTTGGTGTAGTTACTTATACTCCAATCACTTTCACCCGATGGATAGATTTGGGGCAAAGGTTAAACTTCTTCAAAAAACATCATTATAAAGAAGCAGTAAAAAAAGCAAAACCTTACTTAGAACATCGTCTTGGTGGAAAAGCACAAGAATCAATAGGTAGTGCAATGCTGTATAAGGAAGAAGGTTGGGATGGAATGATACACCTTTATCCATTTACATGTATGCCAGAAATCATCTCAAGGAGTATATTGCCACAAGTGAGTAAGGAACATGATTTTCCAATTCTATCTCTTGTATTAGATGAACACACTGGTGAAGCAGGTTTACAAACTAGATTGGAAGCTTTTGTTGATTTACTAGATCGTAAAAAGAGAGAAGAGTAAGAAAAAAAGAAAGAATGAGGTAATGAAATGACACAAAGTATAGATAGATATTATTTGGGTGTTGATGTTGGTTCCATTAGCACAAATTTAGCAGTGATAGATCAATCAAAAGAGCTAGTGGAATCAGTTTACATTAGAACAGAGGGAAAACCTGTAAACTCTGTGCAAAAAGGAATAAAACTAATGAGAGAGAAGATAGATTATGATATAGAAATAGCTGGTGCAGGATCAACAGGGAGTGCAAGAAAACTCACAGGAGTAATTGTAGGAGCTGATATAGTAAAGAATGAAATTACTGCGCATGCTTTAGCTTCATTACATTACAATCCTGAAATTCAGACTGTAATGGAAATTGGGGGACAAGATAGTAAGATAATCATCATAAGAAATAGTATAGTTGTAGACTTTGCAATGAATACAGTATGTGCTGCTGGAACAGGTTCATTCTTAGATATGCAAGCAAGTAGATTAGATATTCCTATAGAGAATTTTGGTAGTTTGGCACTAAAATCGGATAATGCTGTCTCTATAGCAGGAAGATGTACTGTATTTGCTGAAAGTGATATGATTCATAAGCAGCAGTTAGGTCATCCAACAGAAGATATCATTAAAGGTTTATGTGAAGCACTTGCACGAAATTATCTAAACAATGTTGGAAAAGGAAAAGATATCCAAACTCCAATCATGTTTCAAGGTGGAGTCGCAGCTAATGCTGGTATGCGAGAAGCTTTTGAGAAATATTTAGAACAGGAAATAATAATTCCTGAGCATTATGATGTGATGGGAGCGATTGGTGCTGCAATTCTTGCTCAAGAGAATAACGAAAAAAATATTTTACAGGAAGATTCGCAATTTTATGGTTGGGATATTCCAGATATGAGCTTCAATACTTCTGGTTTCGAGTGTGATGGCTGTCCTAATATTTGTGAGATAGTTGAAATTCGAAAAAACGATAAACTAATTGCCAGATGGGGGAGTAGATGCGGAAAATGGGATATTGCGGATTAATCTTTCTTTCTTCACAGTATGAAAAAAAGTAATAAGTAGAAAATATTTTTTCTATTTTCTTTTCTACTCTTGAGGTTGTGCCATTTTCTGAGGATTCCACATCCATATTTTAAGTAGCCATATTGTGCTTATAATTCCAACTAATGCTATACCAAATGCTAAGGCATAAGATTGTGCAAAAGCTATCATCCATGCAGTACCCCATCCAGGAGCAAAATGCATAGCAAGCCAAGGGACTTTGATTAAAGATACAAGTATAGCAATTTCGACGCAGAGTAAAGCATCGACTATTAAGCCGAAACCCCAGAATTTTCCTGTTGATAGGAGTTTTTTCATTGGTTGTGTTCGCATAGCCATAGGAAAGTCGTATTTCATTACTTTTTGAGCAAAAGGACCAATTCCTGGTAACACTGTTATTTTTCCAATCTTGATTCCATTGAAACCAAAATGAGCAGCAAAGAAAGCTACTGGACCGGCAGCGATTAAATTCATAGCAAAGTTACTAGCTAAATGTTCTGTACCATAGACAATAATAGCCATGATAAGAGACATGGGTACAGCGATCAAAACAGTCATGATGATACTAATCCACCAATGTCTGTATTTTGGGTTAAGTCTAATTCCAATGAAAGGACTTTTAGGCAATTCAAATCTTGCTTGTGAAACTGTCATTTTTTTTCACCTTTTTGTTTAGATTTGACTGTAGAAGAAAGAAAAGAAATAGAACCTTTGAGAGTAAAATTTTTTTCTAAGCCAAGTCTTCATTTTTATCAAATCTTTAGTTAGCGTTGTCCGCTAACCCTAAATCATGTAAATTGCTTTATAAACTCGGAGAAAACATTAAAAAGGTAATAAGATGGATTCAAAGCATATTTTAGGCTTATCTCCAATCAAAGTAAAATGATTCAATTTCTTCAGGTATTGGTACATTCTTTAAGTTGAAAAGATCCATATTTATTTTCTTACCAAAGAAGAAAAATTTTGCTTTTTTCAAAGGTTTCATATCGAAATAAGGAAGAAAAGGTGTTTGCAGACCCAACCATCCTCGTTCTTTTGACGTTTGACATAAATAGTTTGCTAGATTACTTGCTTCCTTTACATTCAGTCTATGTATATGGACCATATCCAACCATCCAAAGGGAACTGTATTTCCAAAGCCTGCAAGTATAAATTTCCAAGCTAACATGAAACCTTGAACTTTTCCATTGACATCTTCATGAACAACACAGTTAACATGGGGATTATTTAGCATCCATTTGAAATCCTCAAGTTCTGGTACTATAGATAATTGATTTCGTTCTACTTGTTCTTGAATTATTTCAAACATATCTGGTATGTCTTTCTTTTGGTGATTTCTTATTCTCTCTGAGTCTATGGTTTTAAATTTCTGAAAGAATTTGAAAACTAGCTTTTCATACCATCTTAGCTTAACAACAGTAGCAACTTTGTTTACATCAAAAGCTTTGATGACGAATTGAGTAAGGGTGAACACTCTTTGAAAGGGGATTTTCATATCACGAGAAACAGAGGTGGAAACATCTATTCCATGATGCGCAGGTTCATGAAAAGAAAATGCTCCATCATAATCAGAAGTAAGACCGATTTCCCATAATTTCGTACCCATTCTCTTAGCTAAACCTTTTCGCTGATGATCAGAGTGAACACATAACCAAGATGGAATAGCAAATTTGTATACCTTCCCCTGAACAGAAAGATTTCGAGGAATTGAACCTAAGAAGCCCACCAACTTCCCTGATGGTTTATGGATAGCTCTGATGAAAAGATCCTTGTCGATAGAAGGAGCTCCATACATTATGTTAAAAGTATCTTCTGAAAAAGCAACAGTTGCACCCTCTGTTGAAGCGAATTCATCACTTAAGAATGCTTGAGTGATTAATTTAGAAAATTCGTCAAATTTCTCTTTCTCAATGGTAAACTGCTCTATAATGTATTCTTCATTGGATTGGCTTGTCAAGAGATTTACCTCATTTTAGATATTAAATATCTTTCCTGATTCTTTAGCATTTATTTAAAGGTTCGTTATTTTTCCGGAATAATATTTTTATAGTATCAATTTAATTTTTCATGATTCTATAAATAGAATCAAAAAGGTGTTAATATTGACTCAAGAAATTCATAAATTTACTAAATATATGTTTCTAGTTGGTGGATTTGTTCCTCTTACTTTTACCATTGCATTCATCTTCTTATGGGAATGGTTCTTTAGAGGAGTTCAACAATGGCCTTTCGATGATCCAGCAATGCCACGAATTTTCGCAGGAGCAGTTTTCAGCTTCGCTGTGATGTCTTTCCTAGTATTCTTTACAGCAAAAACTTGGTCTGAAGCTAAAATCCCATTGATCACCATGCTCGTTTTCAGCTGGGGAGGAATCCCTATAATGCTCTACATCCAGTTTGTCTTCACCGAGGTTCATAACTGGAATTGGTTTAACACACTATCATATCTAATGATTGCAATCGGATTCACGATAGCACTGATATTGCAACTAAAGAAGAATAAATCGGTATAACAACTTTAGAAGGTGATTAAAATCACCATTTTTTTCTTTATTTAAAATTTGCATTAAAACATAAACCTTTACAAAGGACTGAAAAAACCGTCTTAGAAAGTTATTGTTTCTATTTTTAAACCTAAAATCGGTTTCTTCTTGAAGGTGTGTTAAGGTATTTGATGAAAAGAACAATTAAGGTTGGAATGAAAATTGAATATAAACTGATCCTCATTTTCTTACGAACAAAAAAGTCAGGACATCTTTCAACTCTATTTAGTGGGTAGTAATCATAAGAATTAGCGTATCCATCTATCTCATAATAACACATTTCTGAGGTAAGATCAGACCAGTAATTCCCCTGTTTATTTTCTCTAGAGTACCACTCGTTATTTTCTCCATCATCTCTTGCTTGAGGTCCATAGGAAGTCAAAGAATTGGATTCAAAATTATTCAAGTAAATCTTATTCTCAGATGAACGATAATTAAATGATGCACCATATCCCAAATTATTGACAAAGAGATTTTGATATATTTTAGAATAAGATGTATTTGAAAAATGAATTCCTTGTGAATTATAATAAAAAGTCACATTATTCACTTCTATATTTAAGCTATCAATGCAATATACTCCGGTATTTGAATTCGAAGTTGAAATATTAGTTAATTTGAAGTTTGAGCATTCAATAAGAGCTATTCCTCTATATGTTTTGGAGATTGAAATTGATCTAATCTCTATTTTGTTGCATCTATAGAGAACAATTTGACCATATGTTTGAGAAATTGTCTGGTCAGATATTTCATAGAAGTAAACAAAAGGAAGATCATTAACAGTATTATTTTCGAAGATATTCTGAGAATAATCATACTCACTACCATATTTTTTGTAAGGAAATGTTATACCATCATTATAGAAACGATTATTGCTAATTGTTGTTAGTTTTATTTTTTGAAATTGAAAACCTATCAGATTGTTGTAAACTAAGTTATTTGTAAATATACAACTCTCTGAAGAGTATATTCTCATACCTATCTCATTGCTGAAACAAGTGTTATTTTTGACAGTAATTTCAGAACTACTTCCTACTGCTATTCCTGAATAATTATTGTACGAACAAGAATTGCTTTCAATTGATAAGTTAGAACTGCCAGATATTACAATTCCTGCATAGCTCTTATGGCAGATATTATTTTGAACTAAAACATATCCAGAAGAAATAGAATTGATATCTATTCCATGGATTTCCGCTTCTATTACACAGTTTTGAATAATTAAGTATCTTTCAATGTTTCTAATAAAAATACCATTATAACTTTCTGCAGTAATTTCAAGATTTTCAATTCTGTAAGGTTCTAATTCAGTTCCATTACCAGGAAAATCATAAGTAAGAAAATCATCATTAGAAGTTATTACGATAGGATCATGTAATGTTAATTGGAGTGAGTCATTAGTGAAACTTGATAAATTACTTGAAGAAAATAAATTATCTGAAAATGTTTGATTATAATGT
>DAOVHJ010000012.1 GCA_030671945.1 Candidatus Heimdallarchaeota archaeon | reverse complement strand
TCGAAATATTTCTCCTGCTACTTTTGGAATATATGGTGGTAAAAGCTTAGCAGGCAAACTTATAGCCAGTGCTAAACGAGTGGTTGAATTAGCTGAACACATAGCTGACCACACACCAAAACCTTTAGCAGCAATTTCGTTTTCTTCTCCCGATGCTGCTCGAGTTGCCTTTGGTCTTGGTTTACCATTAATTCTCTTGAATGATACTGCTCATTCCATTCCCGTTGCTCGCTTAACCTTTTCACTTGCGAGATATCTAATAACTCCTTCTTGTATTAATAAAGAAGATTTCATTCGTTTAGGAGCTCAACCAGAAATAATTCATCAATATGCAGGAGTTGATGAAGTTGAATATATTACAATTGAGAACTACAAACGCTTCTTGAAGAAAAAAGAGGAAAGTAAAAAGGAAAAATATTTAGTTTTTAGACCAGAAGAAAGCTTTGCTGCTTATATGAAGAATAAAGATGCAAAACCCTATCTTGAGATTCTGGAAGAGGCTGTGAAGCATTATTCCGGAAAGATTCTAGCATTCCCAAGATATGAAGCACAAAAAGAGATTCTATTAGAGAAATTTGAAGATAAAATAATCATTCCTGAAAAGGGCTATCACTTTTTAGAATTATATTCCAATGCTGAGGTATTGATCACAGGTGGTGGGACAATGGCTCGAGAGTCTGCTCTCCTTGGTATTCCATCTATCACTTATTTCTGGCGTCATTTAGAACCACAACAATTCATAGAACAGAAAGGTTTTCCGAGTTATTCAACTATAACAATTCCTGAAACCAAGAAAATCATCAAGAAGATTTGTTCTAATCCTAAAAATTACTTTGTTGATACCTCACGTAAACTTCCAACATTAGAAAAACCAAGTAGTAAAATTCTTTCCTTGATGAAAGAAGATAAAGAATTAAAAGAGTATTTTGTATAATAATTTCACTCATTTCTTATCAGGATTAGTAGATTTCTTTGCTTTAGGAATTCGAATCTTTTTTAGTGGAACAGGTCGTTCATCTCTTTTCTTATACGCTTTCCACCAACGTTTTGCTTTTGATGAAAATAGCCGATGTCTTCCACCAAACGGTATAGTTTCCTTCTTAAGAATCATGGAAATTACATCTTGCCAAGTTTCTGGTTCTACCAGAAAATCTGTCCAAGCATTTCCTATTTCTTCAGTGCAGTGACCATCACTACCTGCAATCATTGGTAGGTCTAGTTTTATTGCTGCTTCAAATGCCAATTTATTGAAATGTTTGAATGTGATACACCCATTGATTACTTCTACAGCATCAATATTTAAGTCAAAAATTACGTCTTTTATTCCATAGCGAATATAATCAAAAGGATGAGATGCTACTGCAATTCCACCATTTCGATGTATAATATCGACTGTTTCTTTCGGAGTTAATCCCATTTCGAATTCTCCGTCTGTCACTCCATAAGCAATGATATGTCCTTTAGTCGTCGATATTTCAATCCCAGGAACGATTATTAGGTCAGTTTCAATTTCTAAAGCTTTATGTAATCCGCCAAAAGTATCGTGATCAGTTATTCCAAGACCGTCTAAGCCAATTTTTTCAGCTTGACGTATTAATTCCTCTGCAGAATCTGTGCCATCCGAGTAATTCGTGTGAACGTGTAAATCTATTTTCACCATGGAAATCAACTAGTGTATTATATCTTGAATATGCAGTATATGTTTCTATTCAATTAGTTGTTATATTAGCGAACCCACTAAACGAGTTTTAAGAGCATCTGTTATGCGAATATTATACCATTTTCCTAGTTCTAAAGTGGGATTATCAACAGCTATTAATTTGTAAGATTTATTTCGAAGTAAAGTTGCAGAGGATCTCTCATCCCTTCTTAAAGCTAAAGCAGTTCCATCCCAACCGATCCAGTTTTTATTTCGTGCTAAAGACATTTTATGAACTTTTTTTGTGAGTGCAACAGATCGTTGTTTTATAATCTCAGTGGGTAGTTTTTCTTTGGATTTGCTTGCTTCAGTTCCTTTCCTATCACCGTATTTTGAGATATTCACAACGTCAAATTGGATTTCATCTAACACTTGCAAGGTTCTCTCAAAATCTTCATCTGTTTCCCCGGGAAATCCTACAATAATATCTGTCGATAATGTGAGATTGATTTCTTTACGCAAATGTTCAACTAAATCCTTGAATTCTTTAATTGTGTATTTTCTGTTCATTTTCTTCAAGACTGAATCACTGCCTGATTGCACTGGAATGTGAAGAAATGAATACACTTTGGGGTGTTGTAGAAAATACTTCAATGGTTCTAGTATTCTGTAAGCATAATCAACGTTCATCATACCAATTCGAACTAGAAAATCCTCTGGTAAATCAACCAGACTCTCAAGTAGATGAGGTAGACTTGTGTTTGTATCTACACCATATGAAGCAGTATCTTGAGCAGTTAACCAGAGCTCTTTGCACCCTTCAGCTAAAGCAATCTTTGCTTCTTGCAGAATTTGATATGTTGATTTTGATACAAGTGGTCCTTTAGCTATTCGTACAATACAATATGCACAAAGACCAGTGCAACCTTTGGAAATTTCCAGGATACCTGTTAATGGACGATCTCTATCTCTCAGAATTTCATCACAAAAATCTTTTTTACGTGTGATTAATTCAAAGGACTTTCCTTCTAAGGAACTCTTTGCTGCTTGACAAATTTCTCCGAAATGATCAACTCCCAGTAATGCAGCTTGTGGTAAAGTTTGGTGACACCAATCAACCATTACTTGAGGTAAACATCCAGAAACAATCAATGGAGTTTTTCGATAAAGTTTTTCTAACAGATTTTTGATTTTACTTTCTGTTGGGGCTTTAACTACACAAGTATTAATGAGAACAAAATCAGCTTTACTTACATCCAACACCTTTTCGTATCCACATTCATGTAATAAATGACTCATTAATTCTGTTGCTGAAGTATTTGCGGTGCAACCGAATGTTTCAACGAAAAACTTTTCCACGATTAATCATCCTAATCAAGGCAGACTCTCTGTTCTTATTTAAGGATTTCATTTCTTTTTATTAAGGGAATCAATATGTAATTTACAATGAACATGTGATATCTTTTTCTTTCTTTCCGATGAATTAAAATAGTTAGAAACTTTTTCCTTATGTGATTTCAAATGAAAGCTGATAAAATTTTCACAATTGCAAGTATTGCGACTTTTTTTGCTTTATTGCCAGCTTTAATTATTATGGAAGTGAGAGTCTTACGAGATCTTCCTGAAGTTGCTTATTTGTTTATTATCGCTGATGTTTTACTAGTAGGATTTATTGTTTTAGAAACCGTTTTACTTGCTAGAAAATGGAAGAAGAGCAAAGAAGAACCACTAGAAGATCAGGAACCAGAGAAAGAAAAAATTGAAGAAGAATGGGATGAAAAGAAAGCAGACGAATCAAAAACTAAGGACGATGGTTAAATGACAGAAGACAGAAAAAACGTAAGAATCCATCCTACAGCAATAGTTGAAGAGGGTGCAAAGATAGGCGAAGGAACAAGTATTTGGCATCACGCACATGTAAGAAACAATTCAGAACTTGGCAGAAGCTGTGTTCTTGGGAAAGGAGTGTACATTGATACAGGAGTAAAAATAGGTCATAATGTCAAAATCCAGAATAGAGTTTCAGTGTATCAAGGTGTTACGATCGGAAACAATGTTTTTCTTGGACCACACATGGTTTTTACTAATGATTTTTATCCCCGAGCATTTAATCCAGAATGGAAAATCGTAGAAACAACTGTGAAAGATGGAGCATCAATAGGAGCTAATGCAGTTATCATTTGCGGTCTAACAATTAACGAATTTTGTATGATAGGATCAGGAAGTGTAGTAACTAAGGATGTTCCACCTCATGCGTTGGTTTATGGTAATCCTGCGAGAATTCACGGATACGTTTGTAAGTGCGGATTAAAGAAATTCCCACCTCCAAAGAAAGGTGAAAAAGTGGATACAACCAAATTTGTTTGCGAAAATTGTGATCGTATTATGAAAGGCTGGGTTGAATAAACCTAGTGTCCTCTTATCTTTTGAAAAAAATAAAAAGATGCAAAGACGTTTTAACCGTCTGTTGCTTCATGTTCTATTAAGAGACGGAGATTGATAATTTCTTTATCAATATCTCTTTCAAATTTCTCGATTTGATTTTGATAATCTCTCAAGATTCTTATGTAAGCATCCTTTGAAATTTGTTTTTCTCGAATGTATCTTATTCGTAAGTCTTGTATGCTTCGTTCAATACTTGTTCGTTTTTCTTCGTTGACTTCAATTTTCTGGATTACATCGAAGTATTTACGACCTTTTTCTTTGAGAGATCGTTTTGTTGTGTCTAAAGATCTTATGAGTTCTCGCATTTTAGATTCGAGAATCTTTCTCTGCTTATCATATTCTTTTGCTTTAACCTTCTTCTTCCGACGATTCTCATCGAGATTGGTAATTCTTGTTTGAAGAGCCGTTTTCTCTTCGTATTTTTCTACGAATTGTTGTATTAAGTCGATTGGAATTTCAGGTTTATCTTCAGGAGTGAGAATTACTTTCTCAATAACATCCTTTCTGAGAACTCTTGCACCGATGTAAACAAGGCAAGCAATGAAAACTATTAATGCAAGTGTTAATGGTTGTATGAAATAGGCTAAGTCTGACATAAGATACCCAGCTCGAAGGTTGAGATTCTCAAATGTGGTAACATTGGCTAAATTAAAGGAAACGGTATTTCGTCTACCAATATTTAGGAAGACTCCTGTTTTATCTTCAACATAATCGAGTGCTCTGTTACCAAAAGTTACATATTGGAATCTTGCTCCTTGTGGGAAGATAATTTCTAATTCAAAATTTTGAATGTGGAAATCACATCTAGGAACACCAATTGTGTTTAAAATGAATTCAGACTTTTCGAAATCTATGATTTCTTCGAGTTTCAAATTATAATCTATTTCAAAACTCTTAGTATCCCCACCCATTAGAGGAACTCGTAAGAAGATGTTTATCCTATTTAACTGTGCAATAGGAGCAACCTCTGATCCGAGTGGTGCTGTTAGTTCGCCAAGATAATCAAAAACTTTTACATTTTGAGCATTATCAATAAATATACTAAATCTAGATAATGCAAAAGTAATATAGAATTGGGAATTAAGATTATCCCAGATTTTTTCATCCGGGTTTACACCAAAACTTTGAATTGTTATTTCTTCATGTATTCTTGCATAATACCAATTTTCTAAAATGATTTGTCTTTTGTAAGATATTGCTTCCATCGGAGTAGTTGAACCCAA
Source organism: Candidatus Heimdallarchaeota archaeon (assembly GCA_030671945.1). Taxonomy (GTDB): domain Archaea; phylum Asgardarchaeota; class Heimdallarchaeia; order JABLTI01; family JABLTI01; genus JABLTI01. Next base: position 10,680 of record DAOVHJ010000012.1, on the reverse strand, counting down.
CGTAGCACCGACTCTTCCTCGATATGCATAATCTTCAGAATCAGGATCATAGGATTCTGAGAAATTGTATGCTGGAGCATTAGTAATTGGTGTATAAATGAATGTCGCAGCACCAGTAGTTGCATCGATTGGATAAACATATTTTCCAATTAATCCACCATCGTTTTCTGCTTTGTTAAAGGAAGCTTGACAATTGTCTATTTTCTTTGTTAAATGTGGTATTAAACTGAAATTGAATAGAATGCCATTTTTCATTAATCCTGTTGCATCACCTTCTTCTTCGACGTATTCGAAGACTGTATAGGGTCTTTGAATTGCTGCAAATACACTGATAGTATAATACTGTGAGCTGTTAGTAAGTGCAGGAACAAGATCTACAGCATAGAATGTAAAATCTTCATTCTCATATTCAGCATAAACTTCGGTATCGTTTAATTGGTTTTCCTCAGTATACCACATAGTTCTAGCCTTCATATAGAATACATTTGAAGACCAGACCTTAGGATAAGCAAATCGGAAAATAGGCATTGTTAGATTATCATGTTTTTCAAGCTGATAAGTATCATTAACTCCAAAGTTACCATAATCATATAGTGATACAGATCTAGTAACATTGATCGAAATATCCCATAAATTCATGTTAGGAATTTCACTAACGTTTCCAGTAGGCACCAAAGACTTGTCAATGCCACCGGTAATGCCTTCATTAATTGAAGGAAGAGTTGTTTCATTATCAGATTGATTATTTGCGAAACCACTTGTCTGAGTCAATGCGAATAAGTTCATTGTTATTATTGTTAGTGCAAAAATAAAGAGCACTTTGTTTTTCCGACTTGACATACTTATGACCTTTTTCAGTTTAGTAATAATTATAACGTAATTATGCTATTTTTAACTTTTTACCTATCTTTATCTCTCATTTCCAATTTATTCAATTAAAATCTTTTTGATGATGTGGAGATTTCAATTATTTGTAGTAATTTAATTTCCCTCATATAAAATAAGCTGAGATACTAAATAAAGAAAAAGGGATGATAAAGAAGGGGTAGGGAGTACTCTGTTAACCAGCAAATCTGCGAACGATGTTCTTCCTATGAGAATATTTCGATCTAGTCATAGTCTCTTGACAAACTTCTTTACATTTTAAATTGGAAAGCGTACCTGTCTTTTTAGCAATGCCTTTCAATAACTTTGACATTCTCAAGATATTTGGTACAAGGGTAGAAATTCTAGCATTTCGTTCCAATACAACGGCGAATATTTTGTCTGGGCTAATTTTTGTAACACCTACCAAGATGTCTTCGGGAGCTATGAATTGTACATTCTTTTCCGGTGGTAAAATGAAATCTATTTGGTTTCCAACCAAACAAAGAAGGGATTTAAAAGCAGTGAGACCTACATCACCATCTTGATTTTTGGAGCTTGTAAATAAGGAATTTCCAAATAAGCTGAAAATACCTATACCTAGCACATCATCGTTTATTCCCATGAATTGTCCTAGATCCGAACTCACATCAGAAGGACCTGATATGTTTTCTAGCTCCATTTCTAAGTTCTTCATTAAACTGTTCACCTCAGCAATCTCCATCTAATTTGCTACTACATTAGTATGGAGGAAAGACCTCTTTTAATACAGTGAATATTTACAGCTGTACAGAGATATTACATCAACCTAGCACTAGTTTTTAAATAAAGAATAAATTTACCATAAAAATCTTCTGGGGATGATTTTTGACATAAAATTATGTTCTTACTGTGAGAAATGGGATTATATTGTCAAAACTGTTTCTAAACTATTTACTCACTTTGTTTAAGTAATATTGTTGTCATATATCATTTATAGTTGATTTCAGGGCATAGTATATTCCAAATCAACTTTGGGGTGTTTGATTGAAAAAGATACGAGTATTTGCATTGCTTGTTATTGTATTGTTTGTACTACCTATTCAGTTAGCAAAAGAGAAAAATCAGATTACTTATGGTTATGTTAGTAATTAAATTGAGGAAAAGGATTTATCTGTAAATTTTGAAGCAAATCCCATGGGAACAAGTGGTATATTGATTGTTGATTTAGATAATTATACCAACACAATTACTCTAGATTGTGATATTTCTGATTGGGCAGGGATTCCTCATGATGAATTTAATGGAGTTGAGGTGTTCTTAACATATGACAGCAATTTTGTTTATGTTGCAACTGTTTGGGAGGATTCCTCAAATGATGGAGCAATAAGTCATTGGAATAAAACTGGTAACATAAATAGCACACATGGTATTTGGGAGGAATTAGATGGAAGAGATGATATGGTTGCAGTAGGTTTTTCGAATGGAACTTATTCTGATATATGGATATGTGCTAATTCACTGAGAGGTGATACCAATTATGCTTTTGAAGTTGATAATTATTGGAAGCCTGACACTGGTACATTACCATTCCATAGAAATATAGATGTTGATCCCGAGACATTTGGTTGGTTACAACCAGATATGGATAATAATTCAGCCCAAATTACTGACCACTATGATTTAGCGAAAGGAACAACTTACATTGGTTGGTTTGATGATACACCAACTGAAAGTCAGATAGATGTAAATATAGCTAAGACATGGAACGCTACAGGTAATGATAAATACATAGTTGAATTCCGTAGAGCTTTAAATACAAGCAATCTTGATGATATTGAATTAAACTTTGACAATCTAACTAATTTGTCCTTCTTTGTCGGATCGGCAAACAAACAAGACTCCATAGACATGTGTGTTAATATAAAAGAACTTACAGTATCTGATACTAATTTTCAAGCAATTTTTGATTGGGATGATATTACTAATCCGGTTACTTCAGCTTTACTTTTGACTGGTCAAATTTACGACGATTATGATGATGTTGAGATCTGGATTCGCTTAAGTGGTTGGGACGCTACATATGGTGCCGACTTCTGGTGGAATTACGCTGGTGGCATTAATTCATACACCGGTGAATGGAGTGCATTATTCTATTATGATGAAGACGATATGCCTTTAGGCAATCATGAATTAACTATAAAATTTAAAGCAAAATATGAGGAGGAACTGATACTATCTCAAGAAGTTACGATTGTTGATGATGTTGCCCCACGACTCGCAGGGTTAGTTGATATGAATGAAAGATATCCAAATGGTGTACCCAAAGGTACCGATTACGTGCCAATAACCGTTGGTGCTAGTGATAATTATCAATATTATATTCCGGGTTTAGGATATTCTGATACTGATACACTCTCTGTTTATCTATTCTACATAATAGGAGGAGTTGTTGATATGGTACCAATGGTTCAATTCGCTCAAGGTGGAAGTACATTCTCAGCTAATATTACCTTAGATCATACATATACTAGAAATATTACCTATTATGTTCAAGCGTTTGACCCAATTGGTAATTCAGTAGTTTCTGAATATTTATGGTTCTATTCTATGGGGATTCCAGAACCTCCAAGAAGACACTTATATTTCCCACCATTAAAGGAATTTATCCCAGTTGCTCTCGGATTATTGTTTGGAACTATTGCATTGTTACTTATTATTTTAAGAGTAGCAAAAACTATCGGGGCAAGAAAATAATCAACTAATTTAAAACTTAGATTAACTCTTTATCTTACTTTTTTTATGATTTAATTTCCCTTTACTTGACAGATAATATGAATCAACTTCATATTCGTCCTTTGAAATAATGGTTAAGATAATAATCCCTGTATCTACAGTCCAGGAAGACCCACCTGATGCCCCACTAGAAGTTCCAGGATTTAAGATGAGATGTTCCTTATCACTATGAATAGTCATCAGATGAGAGTGACCTGTGAATAAAATATTAACATTCATTTCTTCAGCAACTTGCTTTAATTGAACTACATCCCCTCTTGGATAAATACCAGTGCCGTGAAAAACACCTAATCTAATTTTGTTAATTTCAAAAACTGGTTTCTCAGGCAGATATATTTGATCCATATTTCCCCTACATACTACCAGATTCTTTGGATCTTTGACATGTTGGATGTAACAATCTAGAACTTTTGGAATAGTTAAATCACCAGTAAGGACTATATAATCCCATTTTTCACTTTTCAAAATAGCTTGAAACTTGGGATGAAGCATTGTTCCTCGAGAGGGGATGTGTAAATCACCGGCAACGAAGATTCTAACTGGCATTTTAATCAACTATAAATCACTAAAAAATATTAAATGGTAGGCCCGAGAGGATTCGAACCTCTGTCCCAAATTCCAAGGACTTGGATGATTGGCCGCTACACTACGGGCCTCTACCTATTGATAGAATGAAACGTCCGCCTTTTTTATAAAAGGTTTTCTTTTAGTTTATTTTTGAAGGTTTTTTCTTCACAGACCTTTATCTATTCCTAATTCTTCCCAAAATTCATCTGTTTTCTCTTTTGCTAATTTTGTTTCTGGTTTCTCTTCTTCTTTTCCTTTTTGGGATTCTTTTAATCTCTTTCTTAGTTCTTTCATACTTGGTCTGCTATCTTTTCTTAACCAATTTTCTTTTTCCCGGACAGGTTTTATCCCCGTTATTGTGCTTTGCCCTGCTACAATATCATATGGTGGTCCTCTGAGTGAAGATGGTTTTTTGTTCATACCAATCATTTGATCACTCTCTACACCAGAGATTACTATTGTTATTCTCAATACATCTCCTAGTTCGTGGTCCACTTTTGTTCCCCAAATCACTTCTGCTTCTGGTTGTATGCTCTCTCTGACTATTTCTACAACACTACTCGCTTCTTTTAGAGACATAGTAGACCCTCCAGTGACATGTATTAAGGCAGCTGTTCCGGTACTATAGTCAACACTCACAAGAGGATTCTCGAGAGCTTTTTGTACTGCTGCAAGTGCACGGTCCTCTCCTTTCGCTTCCCCAACCCCACAAACGGTAACTCCACCTTTTTTGATGATGGATTTCAAGTCAGCAAAATCAACATTAATTAATCCAGGTTGCGAGACTGTTGAAATTATTGAATTAATATAATTAGCTAATACTTCATCTGCAACACTGAATGCTTCTTCAATAGGTAAATCAGGTACTAATTCTAGTAATGAATCATTTTCAATTATCACTACAGTATCTGAATTTTTCTTTAATTTATCGAGTCCTACAAAAGCTCGTTCTTTTCTTGAGCCCTCAATTGAGAAAGGTATTGTAACTACACTTATCACAATTGCTCCAGCATTTTTCGCTATCTCTGCGATTATTGGCATAGCCCCAGTTCCAGTTCCTCCTCCTAGACCGCAAGTTAAGAAAATGATATCTGAATCTGAGATTGTTCTTTGAATCTCAGAATAGGATTCCTCTGCTGCTGCTTGGCCTAGCTCTGGTTTTCCACCACTACCTAACCCACGAGTTGTTTTTCTACCAATTAACAAGGTTGCATCGCATTTTACAGAATTTAAATGTTGAAGATCAGTGTTGATGCAGAGACAAAGTGCATCTTTAATTCCTGTTGCCATTAGTCGGTTTATTGTATTATTACCCCCACCACCGACTCCAATAACATAACAATTTGTTTTACCTAACGGTTTATTCACCATTTTTGGTAATGGTTTGTTATGTTGTTCTTTCACGTAGTCACGTAATGATTCTCGATCTTCACTATATTGACTCTCATATCCAGATCTTTCCAAAGCAGCAGCACCATTTTTTTTTTTTTTTCTAATGCAATTTCTTGGACTGTATGTGGATGTGATCTTGATTATTTCCTCGAACCGACCTTCCACTCAAAATAATATTCCTTATATTTAATTCAAAAATAAACGTGTTATCTACAATCATATCAAGGTAACACAAAAAAAAGTTGATTTCGGGTATTTTTTATTACATTCTCTTTGGCGAATCTATACCCAGAATTTCTAGACCACTAGATAACACTAATCCAGTTGCATATGTTAATGCTAAACGAGCTTTCACCAGCTCTTTTGTTGGGGCATCAAGCACTCGATGGTTATCATAGAATTTATTGTATAAATTAGCAACTTCAAAAAGATAACTACAGAGTAATTCTGGTTTAATTTGAGAAGCCGCAGAGCGGACAATTAGAGGTAGTTTTGCTAGAGATTGTATTAATAGCCATTCCTCATCTTCTTGCAAACTCGCTAAAGATTCAAGTTCTGTTTTGTTCCATTTGAAATCAGTTTTTGCTAAAATGCTCTGTGATCTAGCATATGCGTATTGAATAAATGGTGAGGTATTATTGTTTAAAGATATGACCTCTTGCGGATCGAAGATGAGTTTTTTCATTAATCCTACTGCTATGATTGAGTATTTTATCGCTCCAACTGCTACGATTTTTGCTATTTCTTCTTTTTCTTCTTCCGGATAATCGCGATCTTTCAAGAATGATTCATGCGCTGCTTCTTTTGTTTTTAAGTAAAGGTCGAGTGGTGTTATGTATTGTAATCTTCGAGCACTCATTCTTGTGAGTGCACCTTTTAGTTCCATATACTCATAATTCAAGTGCTGCATCTTATTTGCTACATCAGGTCTATCAACAGCTCTTAAGGCGAGATTTAATTGAATTCGAGTTAGTTCTTGTGGTTTTCCAATAACGTTGAAGACTCTATCGGTTTTATATTTGTCAACTTTCTCGATAGAATATGGAATATCTCTTAGAAGGTATAGTGTGTCACCAGTTGAAGTAATTAAAATTGCATTAGGAACTTCGTAAGATTTTTTCAGTTTAAGATATTCTCGAGCACCATTCAGATTTGCTGCTTTATTTGAATCAAAGATTCTAGCTTTTCCATCTTTTATTATGTACCCATTTTTCTCTAACTTTGACAAAGCTTTGAAAACATCACCAGACCATTGCAAATCAGCTTCCCAATCGAAATTATCAAACTCAATACCTAGTAAAGCTAATTCCTCTGTGTGCCCACGAACAGCGTCTTCACAAGTAGACCTAACAATTTTTACTGCTTCTTTTTCCTGTTCCATATATCTTCGATTTAAATCTGGAACAGCTTTCGGCAAATCAATTTGTTCTTTTTCTAAGAAACTCTTAATTTGATCATATAATTTCTTAAAACGTTTGTAGACATCTGTTTGAATACTTAGTAGAAATTCAAATCTCTTTTTGAATTCTATTAGTTCATCTTTCGGGATTTCCTTTGAACTAAGTAGTTCTGCTTCTTTTTTCTGCAACCAATAAGGATCTTTTCCTAAGGTTATCTTGTGTTTTGATTTCAGATCTTGTTTTAATTTTTGTACATCATACATAGTATGAGTAATTCCATAGATTTGTCCCAGATAATGATCAATTTTAATGTCTTTTGGAATTATTCCGTTTTTCTTCAACAAATCATACCCAATTACACATACAGGTATTTGATGTCCCAAATCATCTATATAGAAGTGGATTTTAACGTTAGCGCCAACTGCCTTCAAAATCTTTGCGTAACTATCACCTATAATTGACCCTCTAAAATTCCCAATATGAATTGGACCATTTGGGTTTGCAGAAGTATGTTCAACAATGATTTTCTGATCTTTGTACAAGTCACCAAAATAGAATTTTTCATTCGAGAGTATAGTATCTAATACAATTTTTGAGTAATGACCACGTACAAGTGTATAATTAACAAAACCACCCTCTGAAGTTACTTTAGAGATAGCATCATTTATTGGAAAATTTTCAGCAATTTCCTTTGCTAACTCATTTGGATTTTTCTTATTTTCTTTTGCCAATTGAAAAACAGGTGTACATAAATCACCAAACATTGCTTTTTTTGTTATTTCTTGGACAAGAGCTTTACCAGTCAATCCTAGTTTCTTAATCACTTTAAGCAAACTATTTTGTAAAGCATCTTTTATGATGGCATCGGGATCTTTCGCCAAATGTGTTTCACCACTAACGTGATATTTTTTCCTAAATTATAAGAAGATTCCGAATAAAAATGAATATTCCTAGTAATAATAATTCAAAATGCGGTAAGATTCATCATGGTTACAAATACTTTAGACCATGTATCCTCATAACCGGGTGCGAAAACTACTCGTACCAGTATCCGTAATTTCTCATCCTTCAAATTGTAGACTGTGAATTCCTCTTCAAGTAGTGTCCCACCTGAAATTAAGAATTCAAAAATCTTTGAGAATAACTCGATATTTTTTAGAGTGAAATCATGATCTAAAAAGACCTTTACTGAACTTTCATCTTTAGCTCCAAGTAATTGTAGGACAGCATTATTGAATTCATTAATATTAATTAAATTCACATAATTCGCTAGAATTTTTGGATAAGTTTTGAAGTATTCTCTTAAACTTTCTATTCCTTGTTCTCCAAGTTCATCAAGTTGTTTCTTAATATCAAATAAATTGAGATTCAATAGAGCTACCGGGGAACCCTCAAACAATAAACGATACCTTTGCTCATTTTCTTTTAGAGCCTCTAATGCTTCTGTTAGCTCTGTTATATCTCGAGCAACGGAAAGCACACATAGTTCTCCTTCAATATCTATTAAAGACCCAGAAATCAGAACAGGAATTATTTGGGCATCTTTTGTTAATAATAAAGTTTCATGATCAACTACTTCTCCCTCTTCTCTAAGAAGTCTTTGATATTCCAAGTAATCATCATGTTTTACCCATAATGATAAATCATCAGGGTTCTTCTCCATTATATCTTCTCTATTGTAATGTAACAATTTTGTGAAATTTTCATTAATATCTAAGAAAGCACTTCCTTTGAAACGATTTATTGCCATTGCATTTAAACTAAATTTGAATGCTTTAGAGAATTTTTCTTCGCTTTTCCTCAATGCAATATCTGCTTTCTTCTTTTCAAGAGATTTGTTAATGAGATTTATCAATTCGCTGAATTGGCTCTGAATATCTCCACCTTTTTGTAAATAGTAATCTGCTCCTAAATTTAAAGCTTCAATTACTACTTCCTCACGTCCTTTTCCTGTAAAAATAATAAACGCTATATCCTTATCTATTTCTCGTATTTTCTCTAATAGCTCCAATCCATCCATATTTGGCATTTGAAAATCTGAGACTACAACATCAAAAGGTTCCTTTTTCAAGGATTTTAAAGCACCACTTGCAGAATTACTTGTAATAATTTGAAGATTTTTCTTAGCATTCTCTAGGTACAATTTTGTTGCTTTGAGTAGTTCCTTTTCATCGTCTACTAGTAAGACTCTGATTGTCTCCAATTTTTGAGGTCTTCTAGACAAAATATTAGTTTGTTATATTACATTCAATTTAATTTTAATATTTTGCTTGATTTTATTAAAAGCGGATAATTATAAAATAAACGTTTCTAAGACTTTAGAAGAGAAAGATAGGAGAAGAATGGCGGATCCGGTGGGCTTCGATCCCACGACCACCTGCTTTCTCCTGTTTTCCAATTTTTGTTTTACTTAGGAGGCAGATGCGCTGTCCTAGCTGCGCTACGGATCCTTCACCAAAATGAAAATTTCACTCTTAAAATATCTTTCCGTCAAATTCTAATAACCAATAAATAAAGCTAATTTGTCTCTGTTTCAGCTAATCTTATGGAAAGATCTTTAGCTCGATTAGCATACCACTGGAGTAATTCTCCTAAATCATCTGGTTGAAATAATTCTCCCCCACATAGTTCACTGATTTCTATTAGTTCTTGTTTATTTACATAAGGACCTAGACCAACAGCATGTAATACAACATTTTCTTTCTTTGAGTAGGTATTTCTTACAGCTTCCCTCACACGTTTACTTGTATCGAATCCATCAGTTAAGAGAATAATCATTAATGGCCATTTACGTTTTGACCTGGGAAGATTTTTCATAATTTCCTCACTAGCTTCAATAGCTGAAGCCATATTTGTTCCAGCACCCATTTTATCCTCTAAATCTCCTAGAACTTGTTCAGCAATGGAATTAAGGGCAGTTTTAGATCTGGAATCTGCTATTACATATGGCTTGTTTTCAATTCTAATTATCTCAGCACCATTAGCAAACATGATGAGACTAACTGTTTCACCGATCCCAATCCTTGCTTTTTCACTTAAATACAGCAAACTAGCAAAAATCGCTCCGGATTTCCTTTGGACATTATTTCCTTCTTTGAAGACTTTTAGAAACGCCTCTAACCCCTCATTACTAAAGGCATTCCTTATCCTTTCGAGTGCAGATTTGACATTCCTAACTTCTAAATCTCGACCATTCATAGATTTGGACATATCCATAATTAATATTGTATTAAACTGCATTGCACCATCAGGTTTTATGGTTAAAACTCTTGGTTTTGTAAAATCAAAAATTCCTACGTCATTTTCAAAGAGTGCTGGAGATATTTTTGCTATTTTAATTACTGCATTTCTTTCTTTCCACTTTACAGTTAATCCTTCGAAAACTGTGTATGATTCCAAGAATTTTTTTAGCTTTACTAAACTTTTGCGAAGACTACCAACAGTGTGGAAAATATCATTACCAGAAATTGGACTAACAGCGAGTGTAACATTTTCAACCCTTATTGGATCTTCAGAATAAAATCTTATGAATAATCTCTCGTCATCACAATTCAGCGATTTGTAGATTTCTTCACTTACTTGCATATACCCTTTTTTTTGTTGTTCATCAACCATAAATTTAGATGCTCGAGATATTTCAGAAGTAGATGATTCCAAAATTATTAACCCAGTGTCCTCATCT
>DAOVHJ010000290.1 GCA_030671945.1 Candidatus Heimdallarchaeota archaeon | reverse complement strand
TGGAGCAAATGGTCTGAAGGTAATTTCAGCAAGATCGCCTTGTAGTAAGTAAATGTCTGGATCATATTCACCAGTTTTGACGAGAGATTTTCGTTGAGCTGATTTAGAGAGAATTTTGAATTTTTCAATTTGACAAGCTTGTGCTGCTTGTCCAAGGTGAACGATTGGAGCATAGCCATTAGCCATACCTGTAGGTTGGTTTGCACCTGGTTTGGAAAGGTTCTTCAAAATGAAGGTTGTTGCTACGAAAGTTTCAACTGGTTTCGGTTCAGTAGCACCTGGATGACCAACTACGTCGCCTTTCAAAATCTCGTTTCTAGCAATTCCTTTGATGTTGAATCCAACATTATCACCAGGTTCAGCTTTTGGTAGCTGTTCATGATGCATTTCAATGGATTGAACCTTTGCTTTTTGCTTGGAGATTGGGAAGATAACTTCATCACCAGGTTTCAAAACACCACTTTCGATTTTACCTACTGGTACTGTACCTACACCTTTGATTGCGTATACATCTTGTATAGGCATTCTAAGTGGTTTACCAGTTGGTTTTTCTGGGGCTTTGAATTCACCAAGGGCAGCCATTAAAGATGGACCTTTGTACCAAGTCATTTTATCGCTTGCGTCAGTTAGACCATCACCAGTCATACCGCTGGTTGGAACGAATTTGATGGCTTTAACACGCTCAGGTGTTACTAGTTTTGATTTAACAAAACCAGCAATTAGATCTTGAACTCGTTCTACAACAGCATTATAAGAAGCTTCTTTGAAGCCTACGAGATCCATTTTGTTAACTGCAACGACAATTTGGTCAATACCAAGTGTGATTGCAAGTGTTAAGTGCTCGACAGTCTGACCACCAGGGATACGACGATCACCTTTGGCTGTCTTCTCAACACGCTCAGTCGCAAGACCTGCTTCAAGATCGTTCTTTTCAGCAGAAACAACAAGAATTGCAGCATTAGCTTGAGAAGCACCGGTAATCATATTCTTTACAAAATCCCTGTGACCAGGAGCATCTATAATTGTAAAGACAGTATTCTTGGTCTCAAATTTGAAGAAGGAAACGTCAATGGTTAGACCTCTTTCACGTTCTTCTTGGAGCTTTTGTAAGACCCAAGCATACTTCCACGAAGGTTTGCCGATCTTCTCAGATTCCTCTGCGTACTTTTCGATCAAACGTTTATCAACGGCACCTGCTTTGAAAAGCATGTGGCCAGTCATTGTTGATTTACCATGATCTACATGTCCTATTACGACTAGGTTTAGATGGGGTTTATCATCGGCCATTTTTTTTACACCTAATTTTTCATTATCTTTTGATTTGTTTATGTTTCTTTTTTGCAGAATTCTATGTTTATAATTGTTTTGTATGGATTTCTAATACCCGAAACAACTCTGCATTTTAGGGTTTCCCCGTGTTTGTTTTAAAATTTTTGGTCGTTTTTTGTTTCTCAGCTCTTTTATTTTTGCCTTTGTAATAGATTGACGAAAATTAATGAATATATAAAAAATGAGTATTCAGAATCATTAAACAGCAATAGCTAATTCCAGAAAAAATTAGACAAATCCAGTTTAACGTCAATAATTAATTTAGCAATATTTTAAAAGTAGATTACCTAATAAAACATATCAAAAATAGGTGTAGTTAGAAAATGCCTTTGTACTGTACTAAATGTGGAGCAGCAAATGAAGAGTTTGCAGAATTTTGTAAAAGCTGTGGTGATAATCTCATAGAAGCAAGAGAAAAGAACACAGATAAGAATGATGAACCAGCTCAAACTTCCGAAAAGAAACTATATAGATCCCGTTCAAACAAGATGATAACTGGTTTAGCTGCAGGGTTAGCTAAATATTTCGATATGGAAGTTGATTTAATGAGAATCCTTTGGGTTATCGCATTTTTTGTTTCAGGTAGCACAATAGCAATTGTTTATCTTATCATGGCTGCAGTAATCCCTCAAGAACCTGAATAAATAAGTTACTCTTTGCTTATTCACTCATTAAAGTAAGATTATTCGAAATGCTTTTTACAGCTAGAAACTTTGGATAAGTTAATTGGAAGTGAGTAATATGTCAGAAGAAGATCATGTAATCGTAACTACCGGTTTAACAAAGGAATATCCCTTTGGGGAAACTACCATAAAAGCTATCAACGGTATAGATTTTGCAATTAAAAGAGGGGATTATGCAACCATTGTTGGACCTTCGGGTAGCGGAAAAACAACTTTTCTAAACTTAATCGGATCCATTGATACTCCAACTTCAGGAGAGATTTACTTTAACGGTAAAAAAATCTCTGAGATGACTGGAAACGAAGTCAGAGATTTGCGAAGAACTAAAGTTGGCTTTGTTTTCCAAGCTTTCAATTTATTGGAAATTCTGACAGCATCTGAAAATATTGCTCTTCCAATGATTATTAATGGTACTCCTGCTAGAGAACGTGAAGATCGAGTTCAAGAACTTCTTGAGATAATTGGTATGCCTGATAGAGGTAATCACTTTCCAATGGAGCTTAGTGGTGGGCAAAGACAAAGAGTTGCCATTGCTCGTGCACTTGCAAATAAACCAGAGGTTATTCTTCTTGATGAACCAACAGGACAATTAGATAGTAATACTTCTCGAGAGATTATGGATTATTTAATTAAAATCAACGAAGAAGAAAATGTGACCTTAATAGTCGTTACACACGAAGATACAATAGCTACTCAAGCAAAGCGTCCATTAACAATCATAGATGGTAAAATTTACGAAGGTATTCTAGAATCCTTCTTAAGCATCAAAGCAATAGAAGAAGGAACTCTATAAGACCTTTTTCGCCATTTTTTCTTTTCCTATAGCACAAAATGAAATAATTGATTTTGAATTTAGGAAATTTCCTCAGTCATGACTCTATAATTAAATTAAAAAGCATAATGTATTTTTGTTTTACTTACAAACTTCGGAGTGCTATTAGCAGTCCGAAAAGTATCGAATTACTATGTCGATATTATGTGAAATTAAAAGTCAGATTGTACAATATTGAATTATGAGGGGAAAATATTATGTCTACAGAAATTCCTAAATTACCGTTCCTGGAAAGGATTGGTTTAAGTGAAGAAGAGCAGAAAGTGTATGTTTCATTACTTGCTCTTGGACCTTTAACTGCTGGAGAAATATCTAAGTATACAAAGATAAAACCTATCTCTAAAATCAAAACAACTACTGCAGCATTAATTGAAAGAAATTATGCTTACAATATCGATGGGTTAGTCGATAAAGTAATTGGCTTATACCCATTTAGAGAGATTGCAGCAGAAGCAGACAAAGATTCCAAGAAAATAGATCAACTCGTTTCTGAACTCAAAAGCTATGTAGCTGAGATGATCACGCATTTTGATAAAGTTATGAAGGACACAGAAGCACACGTTCGAAGTGAGAAGAAAAGAAGCTCTGATAAAGTTTCTCAGAATAGTGAGGAAAACAGACAAGCTATTGATACAAAGTTAGGAGAATCAACAGCAACCATCACATCAACTATGGATTCAACAAAGAAGAGTATTACTAGCGCTGCTAATAGTTTCTTGAGAAAGCAAACCGAAACTACTGATACTTATGAGACTAGCACAAATGAGAACTTGGATACTTTTGCTACTAATCTAAAAGAGGAAGCCGAAACCACACTTACTGATATGAAAGATGGTATAACAGCAAAGAATGATGCATTCCTAGCTGATGGCTCAAGTTCATTAGAGTCTACTCATAGTACCATAGCTTCAAAAGCTGATGCATTGGC
>DAOVHJ010000033.1 GCA_030671945.1 Candidatus Heimdallarchaeota archaeon | reverse complement strand
TGGGATTTATCAGTTGTTTTTCCAAGTGTGACTGATCCATCTATTGAAACAGCAATAGAATCTATTCAGAAAGCTGCCGATGAATTAGTTACAAATTACAAAGGGAAGATTATCAAGTTCTCAAGTAAAGAACTTCTAAACTTACTTCTAGATTATGAAAAATACCTTGTTGAAACAAGAAATTTAGGTATGTTTTCAAGACTAACATTTTCTGCAAATATGACAATACCTGCGTCGCAAAAACTCTTTGACAGAGTAAATAAACTACAAGCGAATTTGAGTAAGAAATTAGCATTCATGACTTTAGAAATCGGAAAATTGGTCCATAGTAAACCCGAATTAATTATTGATAAAAATTTAGCAAAATATAAACACTACCTTGAAAAATTGAATAGAGCCGTTCCACATCAACTATCTGAAGTTGAAGAACAGTTAATGATCGAGAAAGATCAATTTGGTATTAGAGGTTGGCAACAATTACAAAGCAAATGGTTGAACACTAGAATTTTCGAGATAGAAGTTGAAGGTGAGAAGAAAAAACTATCTTATGGCGAGGCAAATTCCCTTCTTCCACATCCTGATAGAGCAACAAGGAAATCTGCTAATCAAGCAATTTATGAACTTCTAAAAGAAGATAGCGAACTATTTACTTCAGCTCTAAGAAATATCTGTAATGATTGGATAAATGTAACAAAAAGACGACAATATGATTCAGAGATGCATGCGAGTTTAATTGCTAATGACATAGATCAGAAAACAATTGACAGTTTGTTAAAGACTATAGATGAAAGTTCGCATATCTATAGACGATATTTACAATTGAAAGCTAAACTTCTTGGTTTACCCAAATTAGCTAATTACGACATTGTAGCACCTTTACCTGATGCACCAGATATTGCCTATGATTATGAAAAAGCAAAGGAATTATCAATTGCTGCTTATAGTAAATTTGATGAAGAATATGCATTTGCTACAAAGGATATGTTCGAGAAAAATCGAGTAGATGCTTCAGCAAGATTTGGCAAAAGAAATGGCGCTTTTTGTGCAAGTTGGTTTAAAGGTCAATCAGCTTTTATTCTACAGAGTTTTAATGATTCATTATCTGGTGTCTATACTTTAGCCCATGAATTAGGTCATGCAACACATGATTACTATTTTACTCAAGAACAAACAATATTGAACAGTAGTATTCCTATGATTGTTGCGGAAACAGCATCAATTTTTGGAGAATTACTTATTACAGATCTACTATTAAGCCAAGCTCAAAGTGACAATGAAAAGATAGCAATTATCTCTAGGGTTCTAGATGGTGCAGGAATGGCCGCATTACAAGTTACAGCTAGAGCATGGTTCGAACAAGATATGTATAATGCAATAAAACGTGGAGAATTCTTGGATTATCAAACTATAAGCAACTTTTGGACAAAAAACCGAGACAGAATCTATGGAGATGTCATCGAATGGCAAGATGTTATGGATGCAGAATGGACCATGAAGGTTCACTATTATATGCCAAACTTCAGATTCTACAATTATCCGTATGTTTATGGTCAACTCTTCGTTTATGCTTTATACCAGAAATATCTTGAAGACGGAAAGGATTTCGTACCAAAATTCAAGAAAGTCTTGTCTGCTGGAAGCAGTATTTCACCAAAAGAAATCGGTGATGCTTTTGGTTTAGATATCTCTGATCCTGAATTCTGGAAACTTGGAATAAAACGTTTCAAGTATTTTGTGGATGAGTTAGAAAAACTAGTAAAGTAATTCAGTTTACTTATTTGGTCATTTTTATGACCAGCTCTATTTTTTTTATAAAAAATTCACTTAGTAATTACACAGAAGATACTAGACAGATCAATTTCTTGAATAAATCCTTTCATATTCATTCTTTGAAGTAAATTCTGAAAATCGTCTTTTGAGAACGTAGTGGCGATAAAACCATCTTTACAGACTATTGAACCATTACCTGTTTTTTCGAAATCTATCTCTCCAAGCAATTCTTCTTTTGATTGTTGAATGAACCACTTTAACCTTTCCTCCCAAAAATTTTCAGAATAGCTTGAAAGAATTAGTTTACCATTTCTTTTGGTTATTCTCAAACTTTCTCTTAGCAATACTTCTGGTTCTACTTTGAATGCAGAAATACCATTTTGTATAGCGATAACAGCATCAAATATTTCTTCTTTAAAGCTTAAGGAATTTGCATTCATTTGATGAAGCTTGATATTTTTATAATCAAGCAAATATTCCTTCGCTAATTCCAAACTCTCAAGAGATGTATCAATACCAACAACTTTTGAAGCTTTTTTTGCTAACTCCCTTAGAACTCTTCCATAACCACATCCCAATTCTATGACTTTGTCAGAAGGGTGGATTTGTTCAAGTACAAAATCGATTTCCGCTTTCAAGTATTGTTTTATTCTTGGGGAAGCAATATCATAACAACGTTTCAATTTATTTGCTGAAAGTTTTTTAGAATAGTATTCTTTCATTGCTCATCGAGATAAATAATGAGTTAAGACAGTAATAAAAATTCTTTATCTAGTTTAGATGAATTAGCCAAATTCAAATTTTTATCTAAACTTTAATGTAAAGCTTTTTGACATTTCCTCTTTAAGATACAAAATACTAAATAGTATGAAAAGCGAATTAGAAAAATGCGTTAAATTAAGAGATGATGATAAATGCATTTTGTTGTTTTTTGGGAATATGATCCAGATGAATTGGAGAATGTCATAAAAAGACTTAGAGAGTTCAATAAAGAAATTAAAAAGAATCCAAAGAAATATCCAAAAATGACTTTTGGTCCTTATCTTTTTGGTGGAGAGTCAAAAGGAATCACAGCTTGTATTATTGAAGATGAAGAACAACCTGTGAATTTTCATTTATATTTTCAAGCAGAACTAAAAATGAGTTTTGTTCCTATTGTTGAAGTTGACACTGCTTTTGATTTGTTATCAAAAAAATAATCTTTCTTTGAAATTACTTCTTTTTATTCAATTTGAATAGTTGAATCTGGTATTTTTGGTTCTCCTATGAAAAGAAATCCTAGTGATGAAAGTAATCTACCTGCAGCTATAATCATTAATAAAACAAATATTGTGAGCCAATCATTCTTTATTGTTATATAATCTGCAATTAACCCCATTATCAATGATCCAAGAAATGTTGAAATGCCAATGAATAAATTGTGAATTCCAGTATAGGTTCCTTTTTCTTCCTCTGGTGCACAATCCAGAATATAGCTATTTTGACCTACCCAATATAGTGCATTGCACAAACCGCTAATAGCTCCTGCGATTGCTAAGTGCCACCAATAAGGTAACCAATAAATTGTTATAGCCAGGTTTATTGGAACGTAAAACATCCCAACTCTTCCAATGAAAAGGAGAGTTGTTTTTTTCACTCTATTAATTAAAGGATTAATTGCAATTAATATTATGACTTGGAATAAACAAAAGAATCCCCAAACCCAAGTATTTTCCTTATTCGTTGCGAAGGTTCCTCTAACAAGAGGGAAAATTGGCCATCCTACTGACATACAAAAAGCAACAACACTATTTATCAGAATAAACTTCCTAAAAGTTTTATTTTCTTTGACAGGCTTTAATGAGAAAATTCTTTGGTCAGTAATCTTTTTCACTTTAGGTTCATAGAGAAACAAACTAACAACAGCACATATTACAAAAAGAGCTGCAGTAATTTCAAATACTATCAAGAATTGCTTTGGATTTGTCTCTCCGAGATCTCCCAAAAAACCAACAATAATTAAATAAACAAGTGTCGCTCCCCCTCCTATAATTGTAACTAGACTAATTAATCCCGCCCTATTTTTCTTAGTAGTAAGGTCTCCTTGTAATGCTGTAAAGGCTGGATAGAAACTTGCAAAACCTAAAGAAAATCCAATAACAGCTCCTACTAAAACCCATTCATTTTGGATTAATGGAAATAATGCAAGTGATATACCACAACCAAGAAGGCCAATAAACATCATTATTTTGCGACCGATATTATCAGAAATACGTCCAAAAGTAGATTGAAATGTTTGCTGAATTAGATTTCTCAAGGAAGTAATTAATGCGAGTGCAGTTGTGGATGCTTCGAGAAAAACAGCATACAAACCCAAGAAAGTTCTCGCAACAAATATAGCTGCGCTTGAGATACCGGCTAAAGAAAATAATCTTAGTTTATAGCTTTTGGATTGTCTTTTCTCATCTATTGTTTCTTGTGAGTCTATTTCTGCTGTTTCTTCTTTCATATCTTTCACAAATTTATAACACCTATCCATTGACAGCTAGCTATTTAAATTTCGCTTTATTGACGTTTACATAAACCTATGAAAGCTTTACTTTGTTCACTAACTGGATAGGATAAAAAAAATCAGTCCATTAGTAGTCCAATTTCCTCAAGGCATCTCTTGCAGGAATCAGAATCTCGAAAAGTGTTTTCATTCCTTTTATTGTAATTTTATATCTCTTAATGCTTATCTCTTGAGCTTCAAATTGCTTCTTGTCATCCTCAATAATTTGAATGAAACCCCTATCTTCCATGTCACCAAGAATTTCTGTGAGTTTATGATAATCACTAACCGCAGAACTCCGTATAGCATAAAATGAGAGCCCCAGTTTTTGATCATCGGATGATCCATCCTCACATTGAGCTAGTTTGGAGAGAATGGCTATCCACTTATCTAAATCGTCGCTTCTACGCTTCAATCTACTTATCAACTCACATAATTTTAAGACTGATTTTTACATGATAAGATTTTTTCATTATCTTTCTACTTTTGATCTTCTTTCATCAATCGATCAAAATTATCAAGGACTTTTTCCATTGCTCTTTCATAACTTATTGAAATAACTCGCAAACGCATGTACTTTTGAAGAGAAGTGAATACAATGTAACTAATCATGTAACCTAATGCTAAGTAAAGTGTAATACTGATAACCATAGAGGGAATATTTGTCAAGTAGTATTCAATGAATAAATCACTTGAAGACCGATATTTACTAAGAATCCATACAAATCTCAAGAAACTAAATAATCCAGAGATTAATACTACAACAATCAAGTAAACAAACAAATCTCTCAAAACTTTCATGGAACTTGAAATTTCAGTTTGAAATGTTCGGAAATTTAAACTGCTATCTTGATCAAGTATCTGCTCTTCTTCTAATTGCAACCTGATTTTCTCTGTTCTTGTTAAATACCAAATAATTAACCCATATGCAATAAGACCAAGGCATATTGTCAAAGAACTAGATAGAATGACTTTTTGTGCAAGCTCTAAATTCGGAGTATATGTTGTAATTACGTTTGCAATGTATTTTTCTTGGATTCCTGAATATAGGAAATCAACTGCTAGAATGACTCCCGCAAGTATTATGGATCCTAATGATAATGCAATAATGAAAAATATCTTATCTTTCTTTTCGGGTTTCATGGCAATAGCTAAGATTCTCTTATATAAAAAATATTAGAAGAATTTGCCACCTAATCCTCTTGGTTTAGTTCTGAAAGGTCATCTAATAATGATAATTTCCTCAATGAGGTCTTAGCAATTACCGTTCTGTGATAAGTGGGGTATTCATAGGTTATGTTAATATCATCGATTTCGAATCTCTCAAATAGAACATCTCTAAGAACATCAGCGATATACCAACTTGTTTCAATTAATTTATCCTCTCTGAGGAAAATCATATCTTGTTCTATTTCATATTCCTCAAGCATCATTTCCATAAATTCTTCCGGAATGAAATACTCTGGTAATGCGAAGACTGCTTTAACAATCATACCATCTTGAATTTCTTCATAGGGTTTTCGTACAATCTCGGCTGTTCTAATTAATCTATTTCTGAATTGCACAGCATCTTTAGTTAAAGCACTACAATAGTGCAGAGCAAAATCAACATCTGATTCTTGCAGAATATCAAGTGCTAATTCTTCACTTCCCTTTATTGCAGATGAATTTTCTGATTTAACTTCAAAGTCCATTTCTTTGAGTTTCTCAATATTTGCTTCAGTAGCTTCAAGTTCATTCATATTACAGAATTTGATAGATCCAAGTCTATCAAGAGAATCAAGGAATTTGAGAATGTCTTTTTTAGTTCCAGGAATTACAGGTAATTCTGTACCTACTAACCAATCATACATTAATGCTTTAGCAATTGCTTTTTCCTGTTCTTTATTCTGTGGATGAAAGCGTATTTCATCAAGTCCAGCATGGTAGAGCTTTGATAAGTTTTCTTCGTTTGCATATCTTCCCGATGTATAAAGGTGAATGTGAAATTTCTTACCAAATTCTTTTTTCATTTTTTCAATATAATCAACAGTTAGATCAACACAATGGAGTGGGTCCCCGCCAGTAACAGCTGCCCCAAGGGCATTCATATTTGAAGCTTCAAGCATAATACCAGAAAAACTTGAGATAGGACGTTCATTTGCTAATATTAGATTTTCTCCTCTTTTATTTCGAGCAAGTGAACAATAATAACAACTCTCATGGCATTTTCCGGTAACAAAGAAGAAAAGCTCTGCTCCTTTTCGGCAGTTTTTACATCCAGGAGGTAGTTGTCCTTTGATATAGGATCCTCCTTTTAATGCTCTAATCTTCTTTTTCATTTCTTGTCACCACAGATTGTTTGAATTTTCTTTAAAATTACAACTTTGCTCTTCTTCTTACAATAGGGTCTTTATCCTTTAAACCTTTAAAAACTTCGTCAATATTCTCTTCCGGAGAGAATTCAACATCTAGATAAACCCCGGTTCTACCAATCTTATCTCGAGTAGTTAGCACCCGAACTCTTTCTTTAACTAACTCAACACTAACACCAATTTTCTTCGCAATAACAGATTCATAACCAATAACTTGTGATTCTCTATGACCTTCTTCCAATGGGGTGATAAGAATTAATCTCTTATCTACTCCAGGTACCCGTTTTCCTTCCAATAGTTGTTTTAACTCCAAACTACCCCCAAAATGAATAAAATCAAATTCGCGTTCTCTAATTGAAGTTAAGGGAAATGTAATACATGTTTCTTCACTCGGATAGATGTGTGCCTTTACTAGATGTTTAGGAGTAGCTTGTACAATTTTCTTTGCAAAAATCTGTAAGCCTTCTTGTTGGAGAGCTGTTTCGATCTTAAAGGATGAAATTTCGTATGGTATAAATAAATCAATATCACTGGTTTCTGAAACATCTCCTCGAGTAACTGAACCATATATTATTGCTTGAATGCTATGCTTGGCTAGTATCTCCATGATGTTAATCGCTTTGTCCCTAATTTCCTTTAGTAATGACCAATGCTTAGGAGTATACACGACTTCAATAGTGTCAGCAATACCTTTTGTTTTTGTGCCAGAAGCTTTACGTTTCATTGTTCCACCAATAGTTGTTAACAAATATCACCTCTTACTACTAATTTCTTTTTCCATGAAAATTGAAGAAAGTTACCATAGGTTTTTTAAAATTCAGTGATTTCATCACTCATATAAATAATTAAAATGATGATTTATAAAGAGGAATAAACTATGCTGCACTGGGGATATTCATTACTTATTATTGCAGTTGTATGGTTCATAGTTTATTTACTTGGACGTTATCTCAAAGTTGATGAGAGATTTGATTGGACTCTTGGACCCTTATTTCTATTAATGCGTACGAAACGATTCAACAAGATAATAAAACGAATAGCAAAGAAATACGCTCGATTCTGGAGGGTATTCGGTAATATTTCTATCTTCTTTGGCTTACTTATGACGCTAGCATCAATTGGATTATTGATTTTCAGTTTGGTAAATTTTTTCATACCAATTATACCTGGAGCTGATGGTCCTACAGTTGGGTTAATCATCCCTGGAGTAACGATCTCTTTCAGAACATTCATGTATTTAATTATTCCAATAATCCTCACTATGGTACCTCATGAACTAGCTCATGGGGTCGTTAGTCACGCTGATGGTGTTGAATTAAAATCAACAGGTTTAGCTTTCTTTGCTATATTTTTTGGCGCGTTTGTTGAACCAGAAGAAGAGGATTTGATTAAATCATCTTACAAGACAAGAATGAGGACATTTGCTGCTGGTATGTTCCCTAATTTATTACTCGGCTTACTCACAATACCTGTGTTAATTTTTTCAGCAAATATAGTAGCTCCTTTTTATTATCCGGCGGATGGTGTTTTAATACATGAAGTAGTAAATAATACACCAGCTGATATTGAAGGATTAAAACGAGGAATTGCTATCTTTGATATAAATTCAACTCATATTGATACATATGAAACCTTTTCAAACTACATGAACAACACCAAACCAAACCAATTAATAATTCTAAATACAACTGAGGGAACGTTTAACATACATTTAGATCAACATCCAGATTTCAATCAATCGGGGTATCTAGGTGTACGAACTATCCCATACCAAGAACCAAAATTCCCTTGGGTATGGAAATTCTTCCCCTACTTTTTTGAACAAGAACTCATGTGGACGCTTGTAGTTGCATTTGGATCAGTTCTGTTCAATGCTCTACCAATACCTTTTGTTCTAGATGGTGATAAATTACTTTCATCCTTTTTGTTTCAATATATGAAAAATAAGAAACTAGCGCTAATCATACTGGATATCTTCAGATTTCTTGCTCTAGCATTATTCTTAGCAGTATTAATCATCCCATTATTTAAGTATGGATTTGTTCCCTTTGGTTAAAGGGAAAGATTCCAAATAAGGTTTAGGAGACGAAGCTCGTTGACAAAGAATCTATCGGAATGTTATACCTGTAAGAAAAAACCTGCTGTAACATATAGGAGAATCGATGGTAGATACCTTTGTAAGGAATGTTTTTCTAAATGGGTTTCATCAATTGTTAGAAAAACTGTAAGTAAAAAAAAGCTATTTGAGAGAAACGATAGAATAATAGTAGGATTATCGGGAGGAAAAGATAGCACAGTTTTATTAGATATTTTACATAAGATTGAACGAAAATATCCCTCAGAACTCATTGCTGTTTGTATTGATGAAGGGATTGTTAATTATAGAGAAGATGGACTCCCAATTGCTGAAAAGATTGCTAAGAATCTAGATGTTGAATTTCATCTCTTTTCATTCAAAGAGTTAATCGGTTATTCTTTAGACGAAATTGTCGAGAGATCTCGAGAGCTCCAAGAGAAACTCCCATCAAAAAGGGAAACAAAAATAGTTAAGCATGGTCCATGTTCATTTTGTGGTGTTTTTCGAAGAAAAGCATTAAACATCGCTGCAAGAAAACTCAATGGAGATAAGGTTGCAACAGGTCATAATTTAAATGATGTAACACAAACTATTCTTCTTAATTTGCTTCGTGGTGACTCCAACAAACTACTTAGAGGAGAATTGCCACCAAAGAAGACACACGAACTTTTTGTCCCTCGAGTAAAACCGCTTCAAGCAGTAGCAGAACGTGATGTTGTTTTGTATGCTTTTTACAATAATCTTACCTATCACACAACAGAATGTCCATATGCAGTAGAAGCTATGCGTTTAGATGTTCGGAATTTTGCTATTGAAATTGAAGAAAAGTATCCTGGGACTTTGAATTGTATAAAAAATAGTATGGATACTATTAGTCATAAATGGGCGGATTCATCAACTGAAATCACAAAAAATAATGAAGTTAAAACATATTATCTTTGTAAAATTTGTTCTGAACCAGCTAGCAGCAAAGTATGCAAAGGTTGTCAAATGCTCGATACTTTGTTCAAGAAAAATTAGCTAAATACAAAAAAATCATTTTGAAATCATATTTCGTAAAACAGTGTGTAGAATACCACCGTTTCTATAGTAATCTACCTCAACATCAGAATCTAAACGAGCTAATACCTTGAATTCCTTCTTGTTACCATCAAGGTCAGTTGTTTTAACTACGAGTTGCTTCCCAGGAGAAATATCATTGATTCCAGTAATACTAAATTGCTCTTTACCAGTTAGCTTTAATAACTCCATATCTTCTCCCTTGAGAAATTCAAGAGGTAATACCCCCATTCCTACAAGATTGCTTCGGTGTATCCTTTCATAAGATACAGCTATTACTGCTTTAATCCCAAGTAACAATGTTCCTTTTGCAGCCCAATCCCGAGAACTTCCCGTTCCATATTCTTTACCTGCAATTACTATAAGTGGTATATTAGCATCTTTGTATTTCATTGCTGCATCGAAAATACTCATAATTTCATTTGATGGAATATAATTCGTCCATCCACCCTCCTTATCTGGTGCTAATTTATTCCTCAAACGAATATTGCCAAATGTACCTCGTAGCATTACTTCATGATTGCCTCTTCTTGAACCAAAGGAATTGAAATCTAGAGGTTTAATGCCCTTTTCTATCAAGTAAGTACCTGCTGGATCTTTAGCGGGTATTGCACCTGCTGGAGAGATATGATCAGTAGTTAGGGAATCACCTAATAAAGCCAAAACATGAGCATTTTTGATATTCGTTATTTTAGGTGATTGTATTGGAAAATCGATAAAGAAAGGTGGTTCTTGAATATATGTTGAATTCATATCCCAATTATAGCTTTTTCCTTTCGGAATGGAAAGATTTAGCCATAAATCTGTTCCCTCAAAAATCTCAGAATATTGTTTCCTAAATAATTCAATACATACATTTTCAGAAATAATTTCTTTAATTTCTTCTTTACTTGGCCAAATGTCTTTCAGAAAAACTGGGTTTCCTTGTTTATCATTCCCAATTGGATCTTTTGTTAAATTAATGTCTATTGTGCCAGCTAAAGCATAAGCAACAACTAGCATTGGGGAAGCAAGATAATTAGCTTTAGTATACGGATTAATTCTTCCTTCAAAATTTCGATTTCCACTGAGAACAGAAGCTACGACCAAGTCTTCATCTTGTATAATTTTCACAATTTTCTTATCTAAAGGACCACTATTACCAATACAAGTTGTACAACCAAAACCAACTATGTGGAATCCTAATTTCTCTAAAAATATCATTAAATTAGCTTTCTTGAGATATCCAGAAACTACTCGAGATCCAGGGGCTAAACTTGTTTTTACAAAAGGCTTTATGGTTAATCCTTTTTCAACGGCTTTTTTAGCAAGTAAGCCTGCTCCGATCAGCACAGATGGATTTGAAGTGTTCGTACACGAGGTGATAGCAGCAATTACAACAGATCCATTTTTTATTTTATCGTCAACCAATTTACTTTTACTAATATTTGCTTTTCTTTCAAGCCATTGCTGATATTTGGAATCCGTCTCTAAGAAACTGTCTGATTCCGAACTACCTCCTTCATCTTGCCATCTTTCATGCTCATCTTCATGAGGGATTTCATGAGTTGCAGTTTCTTTACCAAATATTTCTGAAAGCGCTAAATCAAATGCTTCTTCCATTTGATTCATTGGGATTCTATCTTGAGGTCTTTTAGGCCCTGCTAGACTTGGTTCGATGGTATGTAGATCTAATTCCAGAACATCAGTATACATCGGTTCTTCCTTATCTTGTTCATAGAATATACCTTGACGTTGCGAGTAATTCTTTATTAACTCAACATGTTCTTTTTTCCGACCTGATAAAAGTAAGTATTTGATGGTTTGTTCATCGATTGGGAAGAATCCCATAGTTGCACCATATTCCGGCGACATGTTGGATATCGTTGCTCTATCAGGTAAACTTAGATTACATAAACCCGAACCAAAAAACTCTACAAATTTACCTACTACCCCGTATTCTCGTAGCATTTGAGTTACTCTTAGCACAAGATCAGTTGCTGTAACACCTTCTTTCAATTCACCAACTAATCTTACACCTATTACATCGGGGATTGGCATGTAGTATGGTTGTCCGAGCATAACAGCTTCTGCTTCAATGCCACCAACACCCCACCCTAAAACTCCTAACCCATTAATCATTGTTGTATGAGAATCAGTACCAATAAGAGTGTCAGGAAAAGCAATTAATTTCTCATTAATTTCTTTTATTTGTATAACAGATGCCAAATATTCCAGATTAACTTGATGAACAATACCTCTGCCCGGTGGAACAACTCTAAAATTATCGAAAGCTTCCTGAGCCCAACGTAAGAGCATGTATCGTTCTTTATTTCGTTCAAATTCCATTTCTTCATTTTTCAATCTGGCATCTTGCGTTCCATAATAATCAACTTGTACCGAATGATCAATTACCAAATCCACTGGAACTATAGGATTTATATTTGCTGGATTTCCACCTAACCTCTTGTAAGCTGATCGCATTGCAGCAAGATCAACAACAGCAGGTACTCCTGTAAAATCTTGTAAAATCACTCTAGCAGGGACAAAAGGGAAATCCTCTTTTATTTTCTTCATAGGATTCCAATTTGCTAGGTTCTCAATATGTTCACTCTTTATTATAAAATTATCAAAATTTCGAAGAACTGCTTCTAAAAGAATTTTAATGGAGAATGGTAAACGTGAAATGTTTACCAAACCAATCTTTTTGAGTTTGTTTATGTTATAAAATGTGATTCTTTTTCCATCGAATTGTAATTCATCAGTAACGTCTAATTGTTTTTTACTCATTCTCCAAACACGTGCATATTTTTTTTATCCAGCTTATGATGACCCCCAATATATTTGGCTCTTGGTCTTATTAGTCGATTATCTTTATATTGT
>DAOVHJ010000132.1 GCA_030671945.1 Candidatus Heimdallarchaeota archaeon | reverse complement strand
GGTTGTGCAAATGGCGAAGTAGTTATGGTTGAGAGAATCCCCGGGAAAAAACATCGCTGGGATAAAATCAGAGGATTCTCCTTAGGTAAAGTTTACCAGCAACCAGTAAACAATGTAATTACTGGAGATTTCAATGGAAATGGACAAATAGGATTTATTGCGGGATCCAAAGATGGTATGTTCAAAGAAATTGAATTCAGACCACAATTACAGAAATTCGATTTAATAGGAGAATTCAGAGTAGAAACTGAACCCAGCTTTTGCTTTAGTGGAGATATGGACCGAGATGGTATCTCAGAAGTTATGGTTGGAGAATACTCTGGAAGACTGAGCATTTTCAAACGAAATAGGTTAATGTCTATTCACAATTTGGATGGAGCAATAACTTGCGGTGCTGTGGGTGATGTTGACAATGATCGACAACTAGAAGTTGTTGTTGGAACTGCTAATGGATCATTTCATATTTTCCGTCAAAACACCATGGAAAGCTATGAGGGGTATAGTAATATTAACGATCTTCGCATTGGAGATTTAAATGGTAATAGTTCAAATGAATTGGTTTTCTCAATTGATAAAAGAAGAATTGTTGCATTTAGCTTTTTGAGAGATAAATCAAGAGAAAAACCAAATGCAGAATTACTACCATATCAAAGCGTTACACCTGCAGGAGCGAAACCACCTGCCCCACATACACCTGATGTTACAAATAATTTCTGTCCTAATTGTCAATCACAAGTTCGATTCATAGAACAGTATAGACGCTGGTATTGCTATAGTTGCCGTCAATATGTTGCTCCCGTCAGTAAGCAAGAATCAGCTACCAGAAAACCACAAATTGATGCTCAAACTCATGGTAGTCCATATTCTATTGGTTCTCCTTATGAACCATATCCACCATATGCTACTCAAACTGATGGTCAAACCCAAACACAACAAGGAATTGACAAAGTAAAATCAAAAGTAGAAAGCTCCCTTGCAGCTATAGGTGAAAGTAAGGAAATTGAATGGCAAGAAGATAAGTTACAACCTGTAGAGGTCGGACCGGAAGCTAATTACTTTCTACCTTTAGATTTGGAAGCTGATCCTGTAGCAGGGGCAGAATTCTTCAACGATATTTTAAAAATTAGACATGTTATACTTATTCATTCGCAATCGGGTGTTCCCTTATTCAGTCAAGGTTTTGGTAAGGATATTGATGTTTCTCTAACAAGTGGATTCTTGAGTGCTGTTGGCACATTTACTGAAGAAATGTCCGGAGAAACAGAAAAACGCATTGGTATTTTCAGTGAAATCGGTCGAGAAGGTTTTTGGATTATAATCTACGAAGGAGAGCATTCTAAAACAGCGATATTGGTTACTGAAAAGTTAGGAGCTCTATTAAAGAAACGAATAACATTCTTCATGAATGAATTCGAAGCTAATTACAAGGAAGCTCTTTTGAATTTCACAGGTTTTATTTCTACATTTACAGGTGCAACAGACTTACTTGAAAAGCATTTGAGACTTGAATATCTTTATCCATTAAAACCAGACATCAAAAGAATGAGGTTAACAGCAATTACTCAAAGCGAAAAGAAATTAGCTAAAGCTTTCACTGAATTTTTATCAAAAACAGAGGATGAAGTATTTTATGTCACAGAATTGATAGAGTTGGCTTATAAACATCCTGAGACAAACCTTTCGAAAGAAGAAGTTTTAATTGTTCTAATAAAATATCTAGAAAATGGTATGTTAATTCCCTTACCACCTCCTCCAGATGATACTTTCTAAGAGAAAGCTACAAACATACCTACTACTAAAAACTTATGAGTCGTTTTTTCCTATTCATATTGTCTAAGTGCGAATATTTAGCTAGTTAGTATTTCCAAATATTTAATATTGGAAGTGTTTAAAGAATTTAAGAGGCAAATTGTTATGTCCCAGTTATTGGAAAAAGCAATAGCTTTTGAAGAAAAAAGTAAGTGGAAAAATGCAGCGGAGACTTTTCTGAAAGCTGCAAATGAATTCATTGATTCCGGTAAACCAGAAAGCGCTAAAGAACCACTTCTAAAAGCTATTGAGAATGCAGAAAAAGAAAATATTCCATCATTATTAGTAGAAATCATATTTGTTTTTGAGAGTATTACTTCAGTAGAAGAAGAAAAAAAGAAAGTATTTCTGAAAGCATTAAAGCCTTTAGATCAATTAATTGAAGAAGCAGAAAAGAAGAAAAGATATGATACACTACTCGATTTTGTAGATAAAAAAGTAATTGCTGCAAAAGTAATTCAAAAGGATGTTGAAGAAGCGCAAACAGAAAAAGGTAAGTATCTACAAAAAATTGCCTTATTAATTCTCACAAGTAAAAAAGACGAAGATAGGAAATTGGGAAACACTTACCTTAAAGAAGCATCTGAAACATTACTAGAGATTGATCAGAAAGAAGAGAAAGTCCAGGGTGAAATTGAAGCTTTTACGCTTCTTTTAGAAGAAGGTTTTTTGGAAGAAGGACTTCTTTTATTCGATAGATTGATTGAATACTGTAAAGTTGAGGGATTGCTGGAGAAAGCAACAGAAGCAATTAAGATTATAATTACACAAGCACAAGAAATTCTCGTTGGGAAAGGTTCAAAGAAATTAATAAAAGCTGTAAAAGAAAAAATAAATGAAGAAGATCCAGGTGGAGAGTTATTAGACCTTGGAATTGAAAAAGGCAGAGACATTGGTCTAAATGAGACAATTGCAGATATTGCACACATTCTTTCTGAGCATGCACAATTAATTTATGAGAAGAAAAGATATGTCCCAGCCCTCGATGTCTATAACAAAGCATTACAATTACTTGTTGAAATTGGTCAAAAAGATTTTGCACTAAAACTAGCAGATGGAATTGTTAAGAATGCATATGCTCTTTTGGATATGAAAGGAATGTTTGCTACAGGTATGAATTATTTTGCAACCATTCACCAAATAGAAAAGATAGATTTGGAATATTTAGGAGCATTTTATCAAGTAAAAGCTCAGAACATGTTTTTGAGAGGAAGAATTGAAATTGCATTAGAGGATTACATGAATTCTACTAAAGCATACCTATTTGGAAAACTAATCGAAAAGTTTACCGCTATTGTAGATGAAATTTTTGATAAAGCAGTTGAACTTATTGCAAATAATAAAATTGAGATAGCCACAAAATACACTGAAAGTGGACAAGAAATATTAGAGGGAGTCCAAGCATTTGATCAATTAGGTACTAACTTAACCAAAATTTCTGTTGAATTAAGTAGAGCAAATCAAATAAAAGAAGCAGAAAATTTCTCAATAAAGGCTGTTGAGAACTTAGTAAAAGCTGGTGACGTTGTAGGAGCTGCAAAATCGCACAATGCTTTCGGAGAATCATTATTAGGATTAGAACAATATGAAGCAGCAATTTTCCGCATGATTGAAGCGTCGAAATTATATAAAAGTGCAAATGTTGAAGATGAAATACTAGGAGCAATAACACCTTTAGTAATAGCAGCAAAAAACAAACTAAATGAAAAAAATGTGGAATTAGCAAAACTACTTTTCAATGGCGCAGCTCAGTGTGCACAACAAAAAGATCCAATCGCAGAAACAAACATTATTATTGAATTTACTGATCACGCAATTTTCAACGGTTTTCCTGAACTTGCTCTAGAATATTTGTCGTACGCAACAAGGGTGTTGGGGAAAAACTATCCAGAAGAAAACAAAAATATTGTTATGAAATTGCTTTCAACGGGGAAGCAATTAATTATCTCTGTTCAGAATTTTGCTTTAGGAAAAAGTTTCATTGAAACTGGTATCAATACTTTAGCATTAATTGGTGAAAGTCTTGAGGCAACCAATCTGTTAATAGAACATAGTCAACTTTTATTCGATAATAATCAAAATGATTTGGCTAAAGATCTGTTAGTTCAATTAACTAAAATTATAACAAGTGAAAGCAACCCAGACATTTTCGCACAAAAAATTTCCTTCGGAGCAAAAATTCTCATAGATTATAATTTCATAGAAGAAGGAATTGAATTATTAAGAAAAGCGGTTGGTTCATACTTAAGTTTGGGTTCAAATGAACCAGTAATTCAGATAGCATTTTATTGTGCAGATAAAGCGAAACGAGCTCTCAGTAATAGTGAAACTATTCAGGCTAAACACTTGTATATTACTGCTATGGAATTTAGTTCATTGGTTAATTTAGAAACCCAAGATCAAATTCTTCAAGATTCAACTACCGTTTTCCTTGATTTAGGTGATTTGTATTCTGTGAAAGAATTCTATGATTTTGCGAGAAACAACCTTGAAGGTGAGAAGGATTATCTAACAAAACTTGGAAGATTAATCATCGTTCAAGGAGGTATTTTGAGAGATCAAAAAGAAATGTTTGAAGAGGCATCCGAATTCATTAGAAACGGTATTACAATTTTAAATCAAGTTGGATTGCTTGCAGAAGCTGGAGAAGCAGCACTTGCTCAAGGACAATTATTCATTGAGAAAGGTAATTACATCTTTGGTGAAGAACTAATCGAGACAGGAGCACAGATCTTTATCAAAACAAACGATTCAGAAAGATCAGGTGATGCATTTCAAGCTTTAGCTGATGTCAATATTAGACGTGAAAATTGGGCAGATGCATTAAGGCAAATACAGTTATCAAACAAATCATATCAACAAGCAAATCTCCCTGACAAACTAGCAAATTCCATTTTGAAAACTGCTGAAATAGGAACTAAATCATTAGTTAGTAATCCAGACGGAAATAGAGACTTTGCATTAAGCTGTTTTGAAATAGCTTCTACTATTGCTCAAGAATCCAAGAATATTGAAATAACAATTGAAGTCTTCCTATTTGAAGCAAGAGCTTTTGCTTCAATAAAAGATCATCAAACAACATACAATCTATTTCTACAAGCTGTCAATTTACTCGAGCAACAAGATGAGAAAGTGAAATCGCCGGGTGTTGCTGAGGAACTTTCTAATTATGCCACAGATTTCATTTTGGGAGAAGAAACTGAACTCGGTTTACATATTGTTGACTTGTCTACAGGTATGTATCTTCGACTCGGTCAACCAATAAAAGCTTCTGAAGTATATATGAAAACTTGTAATTCACTTTTGAAACAAAATAGAATTGTTGAGGGAGTAAAACTTGTTCTTCTTGCATCAGACACTTTAATGGTTGCTAATGAATACGAGCAAGCTGCAAAAATCCTAGAGCAAATAGCTGATCTCTTATTTGATATGAAGGATTATCAGAATGCTTCTATTGTTACTGGGCAAATTGTTACAGTTCATCAAAAAACAGGAAATATAGATGAACAGAAAAAAGCAATTCACAAATTAGTTGCTAATGCTCAAGATGTAATTGCTGATGGCAAAATTATGGAAGGCGAGCAATTATGGGAACAAGTTGCAAACTATAGTGTTTCAACAAGTCTAGAATTTGCTTTAGAAATAAATGGAATGAGAATCGAAAGTTTGCGAGCTGCGGGAATGTATAATTCCATGAATAATGCGTTTACACAAATACTCCCAATCTTAGAAGAAAATAATGAGCGAATGCTGGAACAAGGAAATATTATAGCTAATATTGCAGGCGAATTATACGATAAAGGTGAATTAGAGCTCTCCAAGAACTTTATTCAAACTGCAATTGAATATTATCGAAAATCAGAAAACCATGAACATGCAAAAAATCTCTGTTTATCAATGAGTCATAGATTCATTGAGAAAGGAGACGAGGTAAACGGTATAGAATTGATCGATAATGCTGCCAACATCGCTAATGAAATTTCAGGTTCACATGAAGCAGCTAAAATCTATCTAATTTCAGGTTTCATTTTAGTAGAATTATCGCACCAAAAAAGCGGGAGATTAGCTATAGATAAAGCAATTGAGATTGAATTACAAACTAATAATATGGCTGGTTGTAATGAACTCGGAGATATAACACTAGCTAAAGCAGTTGAATTAGCTCAGAGCGACTTGGAAAAATCAAATGATGTTTATGAATTAGCTGTTACAATATTTGAAAAAGCAGGTGCCTATACTAAAGCAGGAGAAACTTCATCTCTTATCGTTGGAAACCTTCTAAGTACAGGGAAAGCTATTGAAGCAGTCAAGAATGCACAAAAAGCAGTCGAGCTTTACCTTAAGGATAAAAATATTGAACGTGCAGTAGGAACAACGAAACAAATTCTTGAATCAGCTCGAAGATTTTTAGAAGAAAATGAATTAACTAAAGCTGTTCATATTCTTGAGAAAGGCAGATTGTTAGTTGAGAAAATTTCTAGATTTGATCTTCTTGCAATAATTGTTAGTATTTACCTTTCCGCTGCAAACCAATTTTTACCAAATAGAAAATCATCTATTGGAATTTTCTTCTTAAACAGAGCTTTAGATCTAGCGAATAGCAGTCCGGATCCAGAAGAAATTAAGAGGATTATTGATCTCTCATTGAAACTTGCTATCGAAATAATTAGTAAAAAGAATTCAATCGCAGGAGCCAAGGTTTTAGAGATTGTGGGAAATCATGATATCTCGAAAAGAGCTCTTCTACCATATGTTTCAGAGACCTACATTGAAGGCATAAAAATAACACTAGATGTCGAATGGAATATGATTGGTAAAATAACTCGAGATGCTATGCAGTTCTTTAAAGCAACAAAACAAGAAGAAAAAATCAACCAATTAATATCAATTTTAATTAAGAGAGCAAATGCAGATATAATGTTAAATAAACCACAATTAGGATTCTATTTCTTAGATTTTGCAATTAGATTAGCAAGAGATGCGGAAAACCAGCAATTATTATCATTAATTGGCAGTGAATCTTTTGAACAATTATTAATTTTGGATCAGGAATCAGACCTTGATATCAGATACAAACTGCTTGGCTATTGTTACCAGATGTTTCAAGAAGTCCAAAATATGGATGCCATAGAAAAAGTAGGGAAAGAATTTCTCAAACTAGGATCAAAAGATTTGATTAATAATATGCAGTCAGTGAGAGGATATGATGCATTATTAACT
>DAOVHJ010000148.1 GCA_030671945.1 Candidatus Heimdallarchaeota archaeon | reverse complement strand
TATGAAGCAGTGTAAAATCGTAGATTATAATTTTTAGATGAGAAAGTCTTTCTGATTAATAAGGATATTTTGGGTGGTTCTTATCTTCTAACCTCATTTGATGGACTTTCTTATTTTTACAATCAATATTTTGAAGCTGAAATCTTTTATGAATGGTTTCAAACTTCACAATTTTTTCAGGTGTTACTTTCACAAGAATTAATTCTTTTATATGGGAAAATCTGTCTAACCACATCTTACCAAATTTAGATCTGAACAAATCACTAATTTTTTTGTTTTTCTCCTCAAAAATACTACTTAGAACTTCTGCTTTCCCTTCTATTTGTACATTATACAAGCTTAAAGCGACATTCGGATTGCCTTTCATTTGTATTATTTTCCTATTATGATCCCAAGATGTAAAGTAGATATCAAGATCATCATTTACATGAGAAATATGTCTAGCAGTAACTCGGTCATTTAACGATGTTGCCAAGATCATCCCCTTATTTTCAGCGAATAATGTTAGTATTTCACTTTTTATTAAATCAAAAGGAGGTTCTTCTCTCATTTTTATAATAGCTTCTTCACTGTCAAGATCTGAATCACTCATGTGATTCCCTCCAATCTAAAAGTAAAATAACAAAGGATATTAGGTTTATGGAAAAGAAATAATGAAATAATTGATAATTTCAGGTTCACAAATTCATGGTTACTTTGAGTAAGATTGTTCCTGCCAATCAAGAGTTTGATGAACGAAATATTGATTGTAAAGTGAAGCATATTTTCCTTGAAGATCAAGCAGTTCCTCATGTGTTCCTTCCTCTACAATAGCACCATTATCCATAACGATAATTCGATCAACATTGACAATAGTACTTAATCGATGAGCAACAATGATAGCTGTTCGGTCCTCAAGCATTTTCCCTAAGGCTTCTTGAATCATCGCTTCCGTGAAAGCATCTACACTCGAGGTAGCTTCGTCTAAAATGAGAATTTTGGGATTCAAGAGAATTGCTCGTGCAAAACTGATTAGTTGCCTTTGACCAACCGAAAGATCGCGTCCTCGAGAACCAATAATTGTTTCTAACCCATTGGGAAATCTGTGAACAAATTCACTAGCTTGTACGATGTCTAAAACACGCCAGATATCTTCATCCGTTACATCTTTTCTTCCAAAGCGGATATTTTCTTTTATGGAACCAGGGAACAAATAAACATCCTGCTCTACCTTTCCATATAGCTTTCTGTAAGAATCTAAGGTATAATTGCGGATACTTTGTTCATCGATTAGGATGTCCCCGCCTTGATATTCATAGTAGCGAGAAAGTAAGGAAACTAAAGATGTCTTGCCACTTCCAGTATGACCAACTATCGCGAGTTTCTCTCCTTTACGAATAGTTAAATTGAGTTTTTCAAAGACTACATTGTCTCGATCATACCAGAAATTTACGTTTTTGAACTGAATATTTTCTTTAATATCATCAATAGGTTGAGCATTTCTTTTCTGCTTAACGTTTGGTTCGCTATCGAATATACTTAGGATTCGTTCAAAAGCAGCCATTCCAGCACTTAATTCCGGGAAGAATCTCGCTAGTTGTAATACCGGTCTAAAGAAAGTTTGAACGTATAAAACAAACATAATCAAAATGTCAACTGAGATATTCATGTCTATTCCAAAGTATAACACAAGACAGAGAATGATAGAAGTAATTGTATTAAGTAATGGTCTCCAGAAATGAGTAGTAGCAGTTAATTTCATCCATGCACTGAAATAGTTTTGATTAACATCTTCAAATTGACTGACTATGTTGAGTTCTTGGCCAAAGCTTTTGGATACTTGAATCCCTTCAATTGCTTCAACCATAGCAGAATTTACACTACTAATAGCTTCTCGATAATTTTTGCTCACTCGTTTAGCAAGACGACGAAGAAGAAACATTAGTAAGAATAATGCTGGGATAGCTGCAACTGTAATTAAGGCGAGAATCCAATTGAAGTAAAAAATTATTCCCAAGGTACAAATGCTAATAACAATACTACCAATGGTGTTACTAATGAGGATTGCAGTGCTACTGAAATCTAATGTATCATTTACAATAATGCTGTTTAATTTACCACTCATATACTCATCAAAGAAAGTCATGTCTTGCTCTTGTAGTTTTTTAAATAAATCAAGACGCATTTCTTCTAAGAAGAATGGAACATATTTTCCGGATTGCATTTGTTGTAGAGAGAATGCAATCCAATTGATTATATACAATAATAAAAATCCTGCAGCAGCAAGAATAGTGAATACAAGATCTGGACTACCTCCATCTAACTCGTTGGTTAAGTAACGAATTAGTGCAGGTAAAGCTACTGTAGCAATTGCTTGAATGACTATGAATAAAGCTATTAGCATAATATTTTTTCTATAAGAAGCAAGTCGCTTGATGTACCTTCTGAACAACTCTCTATCACTATAGCTTCGCTCATGCTTTTCTCTCATAGAGCTTCTGAAGAGTCCCATCTAGTTTACCTCCCGAGTCATTTTTGCATCTGCGACATGCATTCCAAAGACCTTCCTGTAATCTTTAGAAGTTTTTAATAGATTATCATGCTGCCCTTGAGCAACAATTTCTCCATTTTTCATAACGAGAATTAAATCGGAGGTTCGAATTGTATGCAAACGATGAGTAATTATCAAAGTGGTTCGATTTTCTAAGATGTTCTTGATTGCTTTGCCAATCTTTTCCTCAGTTTCACTGTCTATTGCACTCATCGAATCATCTAGAATTAAAATATCGGGATTAGTAAGGAAAGCACGAGCAATGGCAACACGCTGCTTTTCTCCCCCTGAAAGAGTAGTTCCTCGTTCTCCAACTATAGTATCATACCCTTTGTCAAAATTACTGATAAAATCATGTGCCTGAGCTAATTTAGATACTTCTACTACCTTTTCTTCTGATGCGTCAGGAAAACCAAATTTAATATTCTCTTCAATAGTTTGAGAGAATAAGTAAATATCTTGCTCAATTAGGGATACATTTTGCCGAACCATTTCTAAAGGATACTCTTGTATTGGTTTGCCATCCAGTAAAATCGTTCCCTCTTGGGGATCGTATAATCTTAACAATAGCTTAGCTAACGTTGTTTTTCCACAACCCGTTGGACCAACTAATGCGACTCGTTGATTTGGTTTGATTTTAAAGCTCAAATTCTTTAACACTTGGATACTCTTGACATTACTATTGTTATAGGTGAATGAAACATTTTGGAATTCAATTGCTCCTTTGAGGACATTTGAATAATCAGTTTTCTCGGCAGGCAATAGTTCTACTTTACCTTTTGAAATAATGTTATGGAGCCTCTCACTTGCACCAAATCCTCTGATCATATCTCTGGTAGCCCAGAAAATCATATTGGTAGGCATAATAAGAGCACCCAATAAAAGAAGCACAGCAGCTAATTGCCCTATTGACATTAGCCCATAGATGACTAAAAGAGTTCCAGCAACAGCAGATATACCTATGGCAGCGTAAAGAGTCAATAAAGGATAAAAACGGGCTTGAATTCTTATTTCGCCTAATCTATTCTTTCTAAATTCTTGAACCGACTTTCTAAACTTTTTATATTCGAACTCCTCTGCGCAAAAAGCCTTTGCAACTTGGACACTATTCAGACTTTCTTGTAAAGAGACCGTTACAGCTGCGTGCCTGGTTAAAGACTCTTTTGAGTAAGGAAGCAAATGCTTTCGATAACGCAAAACAAATAGGACATATAATCCCAAAAAAGGTACAAGAACTAATCCCATCATCCAATTAAAAGTATTAATTTGTACAAGAGTAATAATGCCTTGTACAAAGGGATAAATGTAAAATGACCCGTGTGCAATTAAGGTATTAACTACACGGAGATCATTGGTTGCTAACGCTTGTAAATCACCTGTTTTAATGCCATCATGAAAACTTAGGGGTTTATTCTGAACATTCTCGAAAAACTCTTTACGCATAGATTGCTCAGATTTGGAACCTAATTGGTGTCCAATCATCCAAGTAGTGTATTCCAAAATATTTGTGAGGAAGTAAAAACCTAGAAGAATCAAAATTGTATATAAGAGCGATCTAGAAAAATCTTGGTTAATAATCGAATCAGTTATCGTTCCTATGTATCTAGGGATAAACGTCCGCGTGAGACAGACTGCAATAATCCCAATGAAATTTAGTGTGAATTGCAGTTTATGATTCAAGACATGAACAAAAAACCATTTTACATAGGAATTCTGCGTTTTCGACTTATTGATACTCATCATGCACTTTCCTCGATTAAAGACAGATTTAAAAGAAAAACATCACTTTAAAAGTTTGTTAATTAATTAATTCTTTTCTCATGATACGTTTGTGTACACCTTCTCTTAAAAAAATCACGACAAATTCATTGTTACTTCTAGGAAAATGATTCCAGCCATAAGAGCAATTCCAACTATCCAAATGAGAACATCAATCCATACTTTTTCAATTTTATTTCGTTTAGAAATAATTTTGACTCCTGCCATAGTATGGACAATGATTGAGATTGTTAATCCAACATCGAATACTTTGTGAACCCAGAAAGGCAACCACTTATGAAAAACAGCTCCGGTCCACTCATATTGACTGAAACCTGTTAGAATAATTAAGAAACCGAAAGCTAATACAAGCCATTTGGAGACCCCCTGAACAACTCTTACTTTATGTTTGCCAGGATTTCTTCTGATCGCTTTACCAATTCTAACAAAAGCTAACGTGTAAATAATATGAATAAGAAATAACACAACAAAACTCCATTTAAGAACAATATGAGCATCAACCATAAATTCTCGATTTGTAAACCATTTTCTTGAAGCAGCATACCCACTTAGAATTGTGAGAATAGAGAAGATTCCTAACCACCAAGCAACAACTCTATGAAATGTGACTCTGAACTTCATTGCTTTCTCCTCTTAACTACTATTACGAAAAGTGTTGTAACAAAAACAGCACTTCCAGCTACGAAGAATCCAATAAAACCTTTAGCTAAAGTGTCTACCCACGGATATCTTATAGATTCAAGAATAACACTTACTTCAACTTCATCAGTTATCATTTCACCATTGCCATCCACTGCAACAAAATTATAGGTATAATTTCCAATAGCTAAATCATCTACGCTAAAACCAATTGGATCATTTGATATCCAAGTATCATTAATTAATTCGGTTCCATTGTGATAAATAGCATAAGTTGGCACAGAAATGTTTTCATCAGAGACTATCCAAGACAAAATATTTCCAATAGAACCAACTTCATATGTAAGATCAGTTGGTCTTGAGATAAAATCAAGATCTGCTAAAATCATGTAATCTAGACCTTTTGAGTATAAAATATCAATATCACTACCGGATCCTCCATAGTTGTTAGTTCGGTCAATCCAAACAACGTGGATTCTTTCATCAGAATCAATAGCAACTTCTGGTCGCCAAGAATCATCAGCTATACCATCAGTTATTACTTTTGCACTACTCCAAACATTGTTGGTTGCATTCCAATATTTGTAGAAAATATCTTGATCTACCCCAGCCCCTAAATAATTCGTAGCATCAAACCAAAAAATGAGTACATCACCATTTTTATTGACCGTTATTGCTGGTACATCAGAATTCAAAGTACTCTCAGTGGAAATAACCTCTGTTGTAGTCCAAGTTGAGGTGGAAGCATTCCAATGTTTATAGAAAATATCATGATCGGTACCAGAGCTTAAATAATTAGAACCATCGAACCACGTAATGTGTTTGTTACCAAATCCATCAACAATAATGCTGGATCTTTCAGAAAAACTCCCGCTTTCTGTTGAGATGACTTCTGTTGTTGTCCACAAACCAGTGGTTGAATTTCGGTACTTGTAAAATACATCTTGATCTGTTCCTGCACTAGCATAATTTGAACCATCGTCCCAAGAAACATGAATGTTGGTCTCATTATCGACTGCAATAGCCGGAAAACGAGAAATAGCCCAACTTTCTGTGGAAACAACTTCAGCAGTTGTCCAAGTTCCTCCAAGTTGTCTCATCTTAAATAATAGGTCAGTATCGGATCCTGATGCAAGGTAATTAGTTGGATCTTGCCAAACAACAAAAGCTTCCCCCCCTTTTGCTGCAATACTTAACCAATTCATATTATTTGTGCTTTCAGATGAAACAAGCTCAATTGAGCTCCATGAACCAGTAGTAATATTCCATAATCTATAGAACACATCAGCATCCCCGCCTGATGACAAAAGACCAGTTACATCACGCCAAGCAACATGAACATTGCCAAGCTCGTCAGTCGCTATTTCAGGAGCAATTGAAGCACCACCACTACTATCAGATAAAACCAAGGTTGTAGACCATAATTCAGTAGTAGCATTCCAACACTTGTAAAAAATGTCTTCATCTCCACCTGACCCACTGTAAGCAGTAAGATCGTGCCAAACAACGTGAACGTTATCATTGGAGTCTACAGCAATAGCCGGTCGTAATGATCTTAAAGAGCTTTCAGTAGAGACAACTTCTGGAAGAGTCCAATAAACAATGTATTCAGGATTTAAGGGACTCTCAAATCCGGTATCGAAATTTGTAAATGAAACCACTTTTTCTCCTTGAATAAAAGCAGAAAGCAAAAGAATAATTAGTAAAATTAAAAGTGAATTTGTTACT
>DAOVHJ010000200.1 GCA_030671945.1 Candidatus Heimdallarchaeota archaeon | reverse complement strand
GATATTCAAATTCATTTTTTCCGCATTCAGGACATTTAGGTTTTGCCAAGTTCATTCCCACCTAGAAACTAGCTAATGTATAATTTAGCTTGATTATTGTTGAACCTTTCGCTGAAGAGTTTTTATTGTAACCATTGCATCATTGCATTAGTTCCGCTTGCTGCAGCCACTAATAATTGAAAAATATTATAGGCATCAATCATATCTTTAGTAGTGTATTCGATTTTTAATCCATCTATTCGCTTAACTGATGGGAGTAATTCTGCGGTATCTGCCATTAAGCTTGTTCGGAAAGTGATGCCCACTTTAACTTCTTTTTTTGCAATTAGTGGTTTCATTTTCTTATCCTTGAATTTCTTAACAGCAATTTGAACTGCTTTTTTAAGTTCCTTTTCTATAGTAATCATACTTTTACTTCGCGCAGAAAGCCTGCTAAGAGAATGTTTCAATGCTACGGTTTCAATCCAAGGGGCGTATTGTTTAATATCATCCTCTATTAACTGAGCATCTCCTGCAACCATTATGACAGGAACATTATAGTCCCCTGCAGTATAACCGTTTAATAAGAACTCACTAACTGGAATACCATTAATTTCCAAATTATGAATACTTCCTCCACTGTAAGTATGATCAAAAGTAGACCTAGCTGTTCCGAATTTCGCATGATATCCTAAGAAAATTGCTGCATCGCACCCTTCAACACCATTAACCATACTTGTTGGTCTTGGATTTCCTCTAATAATTTCAACATATTCCGGAAGATCGTCGATTAACAAATTCACCATGGGACCATGACTATCTGCAATAACTACTTGATCGAATCCTTGCTCTT
Source organism: Candidatus Heimdallarchaeota archaeon (assembly GCA_030671945.1). Lineage (GTDB taxonomy): Archaea > Asgardarchaeota > Heimdallarchaeia > JABLTI01 > JABLTI01 > JABLTI01. The sequence goes on along the minus strand of DAOVHJ010000200.1, from coordinate 4,478 downwards.
TCAATTCTCTGGCAACTATCAAAGTAATTTTTGTAGCAATTTCCCTTGCTTCTTGGTATAAAGTACCTTTCAAATTTAAATGACCAGGAATTACTACATATGGCAATCCCTCTAAATCAACTGAAATAAATGCCTTCATTAAGCTCACCAATAATTGTCCTAGAAATAAGTTGCTTAAAGGATTTTGGTAAAAAACAGATCCAAACTATTACTCCAAGAGTTCTGATTGAGTCATTTTGTAGATTTTATCATTTAATATGTCAGATTCTTTTATGAGTTTCATTGCCATTCGCTTTGAAGCCTTGAGGTTTAATCGATAGAGATTTTCCTTAGATATGCCACCATCATTGCTTCTTGTGGTTTTTATGTAGTTGACGTTCTCAATTGTTCTCCGCTTGTTTTTTCCACTGTAAAGGAATGGTCTCACAAAACTAGCTATACCCATATCTGCTAACAAATCAGCATCTTGTAAGATTTTTAATTCATTTGATCTAACCATCTCTACTTTTCCCGGTCTATTGTCATGGTGCTTGACAAGATACACTACTTTCTCAACAAAGCCATTGCTGTATCCTTGCTTTCGAAGAATCTCTCGAGTGATTTCTGCTCCGTAATTTGGATGCTTATCCCACATTTTTTCAATCTTCTTTTCCGTGTCAAGTTTTGTTTTTCCTATGTCATGAAAAATCGCAGCTGTTAGAATAATGTCTTCCTCAACTTTTACTCGGGATCGTTTGATTAAAATCTTACTAGTTTCAAATACTCTTAATGTATAAAAAGTCTCATCCCATTGTCCATAATAAAAATGTTCAGTATCTGAGTAAAGATCACAAACGATTTCGAATAATTTTTTGTAATCAGGGGGCATTTATAATCTATAATCTCCGTGGTAAACATACCAAAATTTACTTCACTAATTATTATTAGTTTATCTCTGTAATTAATCTAACTTTTCGGTTTTTAAAACTGACTGTTCTTTTGACCTTTTCACATAAAAAGACTGATTACAACATAAGTTTTTTCCTAAAAAATAAAAGAAAAAGGGATTAGAATAAGAATCTTTGTGAAATGATAAGATCCTTTTCTAATTGGTATGTTCTCAACATATACTTTAATTCTATACCGCTTATTTGTTCTCTTGGTAAGCTGTCTTTTAATCGTAATCCTCGTTCTTCTTGAGACAAGATATAGAAGGTATATTTCATATTTAACAGATTCTTCTTTTTGAGAATTGAACCTTGCTTTTGTAAATCTGCTAGAGCGGAAAAGAAGAGATAATTGCTTAATCCTTTTACACGTTTTGCTACAGCGATTCTAATTTCTGAAGACCTCATAAGTCGTCTGCTAACAAATAATAAATCCATTATAAGCTCTTGTACTCTAATTGTTTTCTTACTCTTCTTCCTACCCCTTGTGCCTTTCTTCTTCTCAAGAGACTCTCGAATCCTTAATTCTCTATCTTTTACATTACTAGTCATTAACTCGATAAACATTGTTTATCTACCGCCTTCTTTTTTTTTCTCATGTTGGGGGGAATATCAACGCAGTGACAACAAGAAGTCATTCTTAAAGTCTTGAGAACAATCTCTGATTTATTATTAAAGGTTTCGCTCACTAGTTTACAGTAAAAAAAGGTATCTACACACTGAATCACGAAAATAACGAATAATCGAAGATATTCAAAGAAATGTCAGTTGAATAATCTTTTTTTACTAGAAAGATAATCGATTGTCAGTGGTGAATTTTTTGTCCGAAGAACATGAACAACATGAACAACCTTCAGAAGAACAAGTTGAAATTGAACGAGAAGAAGAACCCACATATACTGAATTCCGACGAGACGAACCTCCTCCTGCTCCACCTCCGCGTGAAGAAGCACCTTCTTATGCAGAAAGACGACGCGAAGAAGAATCGGTTTCTGCAAGAAAGGCAATAGATCCAGTAATATTTGATGAGGAAAAACCAGCAGAAGATGATGAAGATGAAGAATACATAGATAGAGTAACAATTCGCTCATATTCATCTATGATTTTGTTCTTTCCTTCATTTGTGGTATCCCTTACCTTTGGAATCACACAACTCTTATTAAACAGATACCGAGGCGTGCCCTTAGAAACAGCAATAGTGAACTCAGGATATATGGATATATTGGGAATTATTTTCTTCATAGTCTTTTCCTTGAACTTAATACTGATTGCATTTGATTTTAATCGTGCAAGATCAATAATTATTGCATTAATAATTGTGATAACCGTTGGAACCTTCTTCCTACTAAATGCGATTTATGGATTCTTGGAATCTATACAGCTAACCATGAGAGTCTATTTCTCAACGCAAATCTATTTTGCTTTAGCTATCTTGTTGTTTTTAATTTTAGTAATAACAATAATAGCTGCTCGTGTAAATTATTACATCGTTGAAGGCAATGAGCTCCTACATAAAAAAGGAATTATGGGCGGAACAGAACGCTATCCTGCTACAAATATGTCAATAATATTAGAGTATCCCGATATTATTGAATATGGACTCTTCAAATTTGGAACCCTTATTCTCACTCCTCCAAGAGCAACCAAATCAATCATTCTAAAGAATGTTCCTAGAATTGACAAAAAGGAGAAAAAAATCAACGAAATATTATCCCGATTAAAGGTTGACATTAACTAGTTGTTAGATTTACTCTAGCAACTAATTCTCTTTTCTTTTTTTCTTTTCGTTACTTAATTTCTTCAATTGGAACTCCATTTTGATTTTTTAAAAAATATGGTAAGGTTTAAATATTACTTAGATAAACATCTTACTATTAACTTTTTAGTGAGTAATTCACTAAATGGTGAGAAAAACATTAAATAATTACTTTGAGGAAAAAAAAATGTCTTGGCGAAAAAAGAAGGATGATGATTTCAAACGATGGAAAGAAATGTTTCCATGGTTACCTTTTGATTTATTTGAAGAAAGCGGAATGTTCAACGAAGATTTTATGGAACAAATGATGCGAGAAGTCGAACGAATGATGCAGCATATAGATACCTCTGATCCGGAAGCCATAAGAAAGAAACTGGGCCCCATGCTTTGGGGGTTCAATATGTCAGTAGGTCCAGATGGCAAACCTGTTTTCAAGGAATTTGGTAATGTCAAACCTTCAGAGAGAGGTGTACCTATTGCTTCTAAAGATCGGGAACCATTAGTCGATGTCTTCATCGAAGATAAAGTTGTTCGAGTTATCGCTGAGCTCCCTGGTGTGGATAAGCATGATATCAATGTAAAAACCACTGAATCAAAGATTATAATAGAAGCTGTAAGTGGTGATAGAAATTATTCAACTGAGAGAGATTTATCAGTTCGAATTAAACCCAAAACTGCCAATGCAAAATACAAAAACGGTATTTTGGAATTGACCGTTGAACGAAAAGAACCTGTAAAAGCAGAATCAGGTTTTGAAGTTAAGATCGAGTAATCTCCTTCTTCAAAAATATATTATGAATTATTCAAAAAAAATTAAGAGATGTATATAAAATGTCTACAGCTGGTAGTACAGAAAGAAGTAGTGATGATACTATTCAATTACGAGTATCAGATTCCCAATATCGCGATGTAGGTAAGGGTCTAGCAAGAATTAGTCATTCATTAATGGCACAACTAGACTTAACCGCAGGTGATATTATTGAAATAAGCGGTAAAATAAGAACTGCTGCGAAAGTATGGCCTGGTTACCCGGAAGATGAACGAAAAGGAATCATACGTATAGATGGCACCATCAGAATGAATTCCGGTGTCAGATTAGATGAATTTGTAACGATAAAGAAAATAAAACCACCTACTGGAACTAAAGTAGTAGTTGCTCCCACTCAAAATATCAGAGGCGAGCTTGATGGACGATTCCTCTTACAAATACTTACAGGTCGTCCTGTGTCTGTTGGTGATTCCATAAGAATTCAAATTCTTGGTGGAAATCAAATAGTTTTCAAAGTCGCACGAGTTGCACCCAAACAATTGAACACTGTTGTAGTTTCAGCAAAAACAAATATCGATCTTCGATCTACCCCAATGTCCCCTGAGGATGAAAAAATAGCACGAATTAGCTATGAGGATATTGGTGGTTTAGAAGATGTAATTCAAAAATTGCGTGAAATGATTGAATTACCTTTACGATATCCGGAAATTTTTGAAAAATTAGGAGTCGAAGCCCCCAAAGGTTTACTCTTGTATGGTCCCCCTGGAACAGGAAAAACAATGTTAGCAAAAGCAGTTGCTAATGAAACCGATGCTCACTTCATTCATCTAAGCGGACCTGAAATTATGTCAAAATTCTACGGGGAAAGCGAAGCAAATATTCGAGGAGTTTTCAAAGAAGCAGAAGAAAATGCTCCCTCAATTGTTTTCATAGATGAAATTGATGCAATAGCTCCTAAACGATCTGAAGTAACAGGTGAAGTTGAACGAAGAGTTGTTGCGCAATTATTAGCTTTAATGGACGGTCT
>DAOVHJ010000015.1 GCA_030671945.1 Candidatus Heimdallarchaeota archaeon | reverse complement strand
TCGTTCCAGCCTTCATTACATCTGGGACGGATAAATCAAAAGATAATTGTTTTCTAGTCTTATTTTTATTAGTTAAATCAATCCTTGTTTTCTTAATTGGAATTGTCTTTGTGGGTATTTTTACTATGTCTGACCCCATATTCTCGATTGGTTTTTTATGAGTTGTATCTGAGAGAATTTTAACTTTTGTGGAATCTAGCATTTGTGGTTCAAGTATCTTAATGGTTTTAGTACTAGTTGCATCAAATGGTTCTTTTTTCTTAAATGTTAAACCATGTTCAAAGATGATTTTCCAATCAATATTTACATCAAGCTTCTGTGTTTGCTCCATAATTTGATATCTGTAAGATACTTCTTTGGCTATTGTGTCTCCCATCCAGTTTCCACGAGTAACAATAATGGTATTTGGTAAAGAACCGAGAAAAATATCCCTTCCACTTTGACCGGTCACATCTATTGGAATCCATCTTCCCGCAACAAGAAATTCTGCAGTTGCATGTCTTTCCCATTTCTGTGCTAAGGCAAATCCTGCATTTGTTCTTGCAGGAATTCCAGCTGCCCTACAGAGAGCTACGAATAAAGCAGCAAATTCTGTACAATCGCCTTCTCCTTTCTCAATCGCATAAGCGGCTCCGAATTCATCTGGTTGAATTTTGTATTTTATTTTTCGATTAACAACTTTCGCTGCTTTCTTTGCATATGATATTGGATCCTTATTACTTATTTTTGAAGCAAGTTCTACTATTTTCGAATTATTACTCTCAATGTGTGGTTCTGGACTCAGATACTTTTTCAGAAATTGCTTTTTGTAAGGATTTATTTTATAGTTTTCTGGAATAGATTTTGAAATGATCAGAGGTTGACAATCTGCAAGTGCTGAGAAACTCATAGTATGTTCTGCTTGTGGATCAATTCTTGGCAATTCATAATGAATCCAGTGGTTTCCTTCGACATCAGTAGAATCCTTGAGGTTATTTGGGAAAGTTTTCAAGTCCTTTATGATTTGTTGTGGGAGAATTGTTATAGGAAGCGCTACAAAGGCAGAGAAATTTCCAATAGTTTTTGTTGTAGGATTCTTAACTTTGATTTGATAATGAATACGCCATTTTGGTGAGATTGTCTTTGCTGTAAGATAGGTTTGCAAATTACTCATAGCTGTGACGTTGAAATAGTTCGTACAAACAATCTTATTTCGTGTATCTAGCACATTCGCTTGATAGGACCCGCAAATCCAATTTTCAGGGATGATGACATCAAAGTAAACTAACTTAGAAGGATCGATTTCATGCAAATCACCTGAGACAACTCGTTTCTCCAGTGGATTAAGAATTTCAATAATACCTGCTTTTACTTTTTGAGCATCTATTTCGTCTGGATTAATAACTAATCGTAGCTTTTCACCATTTTTTATTGAGTTATGAGATTTTAACGGAATGTCTCCTACTTCTGTACTTTGAAAAGAATTAATCAGCACATTTATGTCCTCGGTTTCTTCACTTCTTTTCTTTTGCTTGTTTCTTACTGTCAAGTATTTTGATCCCTTTCTTAGGGAGGATCTTTACTGTTGGTTTCTCATCTTCTTTTACAATGGTTTGAGCTGTTGTTTGTACTGGTTTTGGTGGGAGAATTTTGATGAATTTCAATTCATGTTCTTTCACACCCAATAGTCTTGCAGCAGGACATAAGTCATAGTCTTTTACTGCTTGTTTGCAATCAGGACAGAAATATGCTTGGCATTCAGAACAGATGAATAACTCTTTGTAACTACGTGTACCTGTTGCCAATTGTTTATTGCAGAGAATACAAGGTATTTTTTCCGTTCTGAGATTTACCACTACGACGACAACCATTAACTCATCTTTTATTCGTAAAATATAGTTATATTTGCTGTTAATAAGCTTGGTAATATTTAGTTGTTTTTTCACTAATATTAAGTTACCAAATAAAAGGAGATATTGGGGGAGGTCCCCAACAATATTCTTTATTTCTTTATTCGTATGACTAATGTACTAACGATTTTCTTAAGAGGAACGATTTCCTGGTCACCGGTAATAATGTTTCTTAGTGTTACTGCATCATTTGCTAAATCCTTGTTTCCAACAATTATCATCCATTCAACATTGCGTTTCTCTGCATTTTCAAAGTGTCTTTTTAGTTTCCAATCAAATGGGTTGAATATGGTTTTCAGTCCTTTAACCCGCAATTGATCCGATAGTTTTGTGATTACTGACAAGTCTTCGAGTTTTATCGGAGCAATATAAACGTCGCAGATTTCTTGTTTAGGATATTTTACCTTGAATTCATCCATTAATTCCATTAGAACCGTTTCACCGAAACCAAAACCTGTACCTGTCAATGGTTGACCGCCAAGTATAGCTACTAAGTCTGCGTATCGTCCTCCTCCAGCTATTGCTCGAGGGAGAACTCCTTCTCTGCTCCATGCCTCAAAAACTATCCCTGTATAATAGTCTAAACCGCGTGCGAGACTACCATCATAGAGAACATAATCTGTTATGCCGAAGTTTTTTAGTAGTGAAGCAAGTTCTTCGAGATTCTTCAGTATTTCATTTATGTTTTCGAGTTTTGTAAGTTTCTTTACTCGCTTCAAGAAATTACTCGGAATATCTCTTATTTCGGATAAATTAAATAGAATATCTATTTGGTCTTTACTTAGTTTCAATTCCTTTAAGGCATCTTTAAATGAACTCTCGATTAAGATAGAAATATTGTCTACCACATCTTCAATATCTTTTATTTGAGGAATTACTTCATAGATAGTATTCAGTGAGTTTATATTTTGTCTAATCTTTAATGCCAGGTCATTTGCTTGGTCATTAGGGAACTTATTTTTTAATTTCTTAAAGATGGATTCTTGGAGCAATTTGCTCTTTCGATCAAAAACTCGAAATACTGAGAGAAAATCAGTTACTCCTATTGATTCCATGAATTGTTGCATAAAACTTCTGTCATTAATGTAGACAACAAATTGTTTATTGGATAACCCACATTCAGCAATTACTTTCACAAGAATCGTGATTATTTCTGCATCTGCATAAATATCATCCATTCCAAGTATATCGATATTATACTGCCAGAATTCTTTGACTCTTCCTCTTTGAAGCGTTTCATCTCTGTAGCACCGAGGTATACAGAACCATCTGATGGGTTTTGTATAGTACTGTTGTCGTTCTGCAAGCATTCTTGTAAGAGTTGGTGTTAATTCAGGTATCAATACCAGCTTCTGCCCACTTCTACTTGTAATTTTGAATGTTTCTCCAACGAGTTCTTCTCCCGATTTTAGTTCATATAATTTACGTAGTTCTACTGCTGGAGTTTGATATTCCACATACCCAAAGTCACGTGAAATTCGTCTCATTGTTCCTAGTACAAAGTCAACTTTTGCATATTCTTCAGGAAAGAAATCTCTGAAACCGGATGGTTTTCCTATCTTTACTTTTTTTGTTTCTTCTTCAGTCATTTGAGACACCTCAAAATTACTTGCATTATTCTATTCTTTTTCCTTTGACATTCAAAAAATTTCCTCAAAAGAAATGGCTTAGATGTGGGATTTAACCTATTATAAAATAGACTTATTGCATATTTTCTTTTAGTGAACATTATCCCACATTATAAGTTGCACCTAGAAAGAAAGCAAAGACAACAATATTTAATGTTTTCTATGAGAAGTCATTCAACTAAGAATCTAGTGGGATAAAATCCTATAACGTTATGTTTTATTAGTAGTTGATTTCTTATTTACATATTATGAGTAAACGAACTACAAGTTCTAGATTTTTCATTATTGCGGCTTTCGTAGTGTTATTGTTTTTTGGTGGATTTTCATTATTTGGTTATTTTGCTGGAAGTATGTTTATGTTTTACTTCATACTTGGATTCGCAGTTCTATCTTTTGTTATGATACTGTTATTTGCATTAGTTATGAGGAAGAAGGGAACACAAGATTGGGATAAAGACAGAGAGGAAATTCATTCACAATTAGCAACCTATACTCCCGAAGAACAGACTAAAGAATACAAGGAAGTCTCACAACCCAGCTTCCATTCATCTTCTGGCAGATATCGAATTGATGCTTATGTTATTACAAAACCTCCTCTGGAGGAAATGTGTAGGATTTCAAAGCTCCCACTAAGGACAACTCAGGATGTTTTACAATGTCCTTCTTGTGAATCCTATTTCATCAAGAAGTATTTAGAGGATTGGCTTCGAGAAAAAGATGTTTGTCCTGTTTGCAAATTCAAACTCAAAATCATTATCTAGTTAACTAAAAAACAAAAAAAGAATGGGTAGTTCCCATTCATTTGATTTAATCCAAGCTGCCAACTTCTTTTTCGACTTCTTCAAGGATTTCGCACGATTTGACCAACGCTTTCATTGCGTTATGATCATCGAATAATGGTCGGTCTTCATCAAGGAAATCAACATGTTTACGAATAACTTCTTTGGCTTTGGTTACGCCGTTTCCGAATTTGAATTCTCTGAAATCTAATGCTTGCGCAGCAGCCATTAGCTCAATGCCAAGAACACCATATGCATTATCCATTATTTGATTGTTCTTCAAAGCAGTATTCATACCCATTGATACAAAATCCTCTTGATCTGCAGCAGCAGGAATTGATTGAATGCTAGCAGGCATGGAGAGAATACGCATTTCGACGATTTGCATACAAGCTGTATATTGGCTTAGCATTAAACCAGACATTAAACCAGCACCTTTTGTTAGAAATGGTGGTAAACCAACACTTAGAGCTGGATGATTCAATCGGTTCATACGACGTTCAGACATTACACAAACCATAGTTATAGCTGCTCCCGCCATATCCAATGGTAGAGAAACGGGAGTGCCTTGGAAATTAGCACCTGTTATTTGCAGCTTTTCATCAGGGAAGAAAACTGGATTATCGCCCACACCATTTAATTCGATTTCCACTTGTGAACGAGCCCAGGCAATAGCATCATGAGCAGCACCTAGTACTTGAGGAGCAGAACGCATTGAGTAGGCGTCTTGCACTTTAACTTTTAATCGCGCATCATATAAATCTCCGCCTTTGAATAGCTTTGATAATGAGTTTGCTACTCGAATTGCTCCTGGAAAACCACGAATTTCATGTAGCATTGGCGTATAAGGTTTCATATTTCCCATTAGTGCTTCAACCGTCATAGCACATGCAATCTCAGCTTGCTTCATAAATCGCTCAGCATCATAAATCCAGAGAGCACTCATTGCTGTTAGAAAATTAGAACCATTAATTGCTGCTAACCCATCTCTAGCTTTTAATCCTGGAACTTTAATGCCTGCTTTTTCCATAGCTTCTTTTCCTGTGATTAATTTACCCTTATAATATGCTCGTCCTTCTCCCATTAGCAACAATGCTATTTGAGACATTGAACATAAATCACCTGAAGCACCAACAGAGCCTTTTTCGCAAACCTCAGGAGTTACGCCTTTATTTAGCATTTCAACCATAGTCTGGGCGATTATGGGTCTATTACCTGAGTTTCCATGGGCGAGAACATTAATTCTACCTAATATTGCAGCTCGGACATGCTCGAGTGGCGCAGCTTTACCTATACCGGCAGCATGATTGTAAATTAAAAACTTTTGAAACTGACCTACTTGCTCATCAGTTAGAACGACTTCGGAAAATTCCCCAATCCCGGTATTTACTCCATACATAATTTCTCCTGCTACGATTTTTTCCTCAAGCATAGCACGACATTTTTTCATACGTTCAATTGCATCTGGATGCAATTCGACTTTCTCGTTATGACGTGCGACCTTTACAACATCTTCAATTGTTAATCCTTCACCAGTAATCACATATGTCATATTTTAGCCTCTTAAATGAATAACTAGCTTCAATAATACATCAGTTTAAAATTTTTGTCTAATATTACGATAAATGGAAGTACTACTGTAAACAAATAGTATTTCTTGTAGGTATTATTTTGATTGTAGCAAGCGTACCTTAATCAAAGATTTGATTAAATATTGATTACAATGTATTTTAGATATAATTGGTGATATTATGGAAAAAGTAATTTCAAGCTGTTCTAAATGTGGATCAAGTGATATATTAGGTCCTAATCCGTTATTTGACGCTAAACTTGGACTGGGTGAATACAAAGTTCAAAGAGCTATGGTTTTTGCTTTTATTTGTCTAGATTGTTCATTTGTTGAATTTTACATTGATAAAAAAACGAATTTAAGAATTAAAGATTTGATAACTAAGGGAATAATAAAAAAAGAATGAGAAAAAGTTGGCAATTGTAAAGCAACTTTTTTCACTTATTATTCAATCGTCTTAAATGTGAATCCCAAAAAAGCACATTCCGAAGGATTTTATTCCCATGCTCTAATGTGTGTTGAATGGATTTCGTTATAATAAATTCTATTGTAACATTACCCCAATTAGTATTTGATCGCTTCTCAGTCCACTGAGCATCTGTAATTTTATTTAGTATGTCAATTTGTTTCTTGCGAACTACATGAAATCTATCGAGTAGAGTTTGTAGGGAAAGTTCATTCATCAATGCTTCTTGATATGCTTCTTTCTCTCCACCACATCTACGTTTCATTTGTTCTGATTCTTCTAACCACAAAGTCAAATTTGGCAAAGCTGCAGACTCCTCATAATGTAATAAATGAAATAAAATATGATAGGCAGACCAAGAACCGAAATATCTTTTCACATCTTCCGATGCGTTTGGATGAGTGCTATGGGGTGGTTCCTCTAATAGTCGTTCATCAGGTACTGATTTCATTGCCCAATCAATAATCTTAGCAGTTTCTCCTAATTGTCTTGCTAAAAGATCCTTAGAATTTTCTTTAGATATTTTTGTTGGACACGGATTTTTAGTTTTCTCTACTTGAGTCATAATTAAAACCTAATATATATGAAAAAAAATTCATATAAAAGAATATTCATGTATCTACGATTGTTCAGAGATTTTTAGGAAGAAAAAATGGGAATAAGGAAAATGGTGCCAGGAGAGAGAATTGAACTCTCGGCTAAGCATCCACAGTGCCTAATGTTACCATTACACCATCCCGGCTGAGTTATTTTATTTTGCAATTCTAACTGGTTAATAAAATTTATTGAAGATATCTATATTCTGTCTGTGGACCTGGAGGGAGAAAAAATAGCGATAGAATATATAGAGCTATTGTAATATTAATACTTAGAGCGAGACAAATGAAATTTTCAGAGCTAGAAAATAAACTAGTTGTAGATATTAATGGGAAAAAATTAGGGACGATTATACGTGTAGATGTCCATTCTTCAATGGATAAAGAAGAAGCAATATTTCTAGCGATAATCAAAATTCATCATTTTTTCAGAAGAGATCATTACTTTCCGATGCCAGTAAATGCACCTATTCTAACACGAGTTGAACAGAATACTCTGCGTTTAGATATGACTAAGAAAGAATTTGCATTGATAGTCAAACAATATGATACTGAGCGAAAGCTCAAAGTAAAAAATGCAGATTTAGCAAAAGCTTCTGATAACGATAAAGCCTTAGCCCTTTCTGCTTGGTCTAGGTGGTAATATCAGCTATTACTTTCCCATTTTTTATCAAGTCAGCAATCTTGTTGATATCAGGATATATTATTCTATCATGTATTAGTTTGGGAACGGATTTTCTGATTACTTTGTATGCTTTGTAGGTAGCTTTTCCTAAGGCTTCTTTATGTGGGATCTTTTGGATATCGCACCTCAAATCTATAGCTTGCACTGCTAGCATCATTTCGATTGCAATAATGAATTGAAGGTTTTCAAGGATTTTTGCTGTTTTTCTAGCTGCAATCGGACTCATACTTACATGATCTTCTGCTTCATCAGAGGTTGGAATTGAATCCACAGATGCTGGTGCTGCTAATACTTTGTTTTCTGACACTAATGCTGCAGCAGTATATTGAGGCATCATAAAACCACTATTCAAACCTAATTCACTACGTGGTATCAAAAAGAGACTTAGTCCATCATTTCTTTTATCATCTATTAATTTTGCACATCTTCTCTCTGAAATATTACCTACTTCAGCCAAAGCAATTGACAAGTAATCCATAACCATGGCAATAGGTTCACCATGGAAATTACCGCCTGAATAGATATCAAATTCTAATGGGTCTTTTTTGGTGATAAAAATTAATGGATTATCAGTTGCAGCATTAATTTCTCTAGAGATTGTATCATAGCAATGTGCCAATGTTTCTCTCACTGGTCCCAATACTTGTGGAGTGCACCTTATCGAGTAATCATCTTGTATTTTTGGCCACTGCTTTTCAAATGCATCCTTTGATCCACCACAATTTGGACAAATCCAATCTTCTGGTAAATTGACAAATTCAGTATTCGGTGGTATATTTTGTGATGCATCACCCATTTTCCTATCATAGTAATAGCCACAATTCTCTACTTCACATGTGAATAAACTTTCATGCTTTTTCACGAAGACGCTGCCTTTTGTATAGGATCGAAGGTTTTTAGCTACTTCTATTTGTCCGGGGTGGAATCGTGCTTGATGGATTCTATCGTCAAATTGTTGACTAGCTGCTTTGAGAGCTTCTAATGATAAGGCTGCAGCAATTTCTGCATTCTTGATTAGATTACTTGCTTCGTGTAAAACTATACAAGCTATTCCTGCTGAATATTGAGCACCATTATTTAGAGCTAAGCCTTCTTTGTAAGATAATTTTGTAATTGGAATTCCGGCTTTCTGCATGCCTTCTTTAGCGTCGTATAATTTCCCTTCGAATTTCAGGTTCTTTTCTCCTTCGCCAATCATAGCAAGAACCATATGTGATAATTGTGCTAAATCGCCACTAGCACCAACAGATCCTTTTATTGGAATTATTGGTAAAACGTTTTTGTTTATCATTTGTACGAGATTCTCTAAGGTTTCCAATTGACACCCGGAGTTACCTCGTGCAAGTGCTGTAACCCTTAGAACCATCATAGATTTGACGAAATCATCTCGAGCAGGTTCCCCAACACCAACACAATGACTTCTTATCAAATTTGTTTGTAATTTAGTGGCATCTTTTTCTGGAATAACAATATCCCTTAATGCACCAAATCCAGTTGTAATCCCATAGATTTTTTCCCCTGATTCTACAGCTTTCTCAATAGCTTTTCGAGCTAAGATTACTTTTTCTTTCACATTTTCAGATAACTTTAGTTTGTAATCATTTTTCACAATGTGAATAACATCTTCCAATGAAAATCCTTCGTTATCAAGAATTACGGTTTTTGGCAAAAGCTTAACCACTCCAAGGGTTTTTTTCCTTATTCGTATTGGTTTATTGCTATCATCATTTAAACATATTTTTTATTTGGAGTAAAATTAATGTTCTTGATTGCTATTAATGCGAAAAACAAAAAGGAATTGTGAGAAAAGAACGATTACTCTTGCTAAAAAATCTATTATTGTTTGTGTTTTAATCGTTTTCTTTTAATGAATTCCTTTCCCTTGAAATGTTGATAGCATTTCAAATAGGGTGAAAAATTAGGTGGTATTACTTCTTTGATTTCCATGTCTTTTTCTGATATGATTTTTATTGTACTCGCTCTCTTAGGTTTTTCTTCTATCTCCTCTTGATATTCCTCTTCCTCAAAAATTTCCTCTATAGATTCTTCTTCACTTGTGGTTGAACTCACTTCGTATGCAAATTCCAATGGTTCCTCAGTATCTTTGGTATCCGCTTCATTTTCACTTGTGGGTTCAACTTTCTTGCTTTTCATATTATCCTTACTCCTCCTTTCTTTTCCGCCTCTTTCTCCTCTCGAGGTATGATCTTAACAGTTGTTCCTTTATCCTCTGTGACTACTTTCCCGCTTCCTTCAGTTCCAATAATTCTAATACCACCACTTTCTTTCAATGATACTTTTTCATGATTAGCATCCCATTTAGTTAGCATTAGTTTATGGATATTCTCAGCGTCTTTCTCGAACCATCTCATTGCAGCGGCATTCATTCCCGAGTCTTCTTTTGGAAATAGTTTTGGGGGACGTATTCTTTTCGGATCCATTAGAATGTGATAGAGAATATCAATGAGTATTCTATCTATTTCCCCATTAACAGTTATACAAGCTTCACCGTTGCTACCTGTTGATATTCTTGGATGCCACAACCTTGTTATTGTCCTCATTTTGATACTGGAAAGATTTGCCGGATATTCCCGAGGAAGAAAGATTGAGAATTTATGATCGTTACTCATATTCATTTGCTTTCTGTTTGCTGATTGTCCTACTAAACCTGGAGTTCTTCTCATTGTGAAGAGGATATCTCGATAAGCACCATCTTTGTATTTTCCCTTTATTTCTACAGTGTAATCTTCCTGAACCCACTTGTCACCTGTGCGTTTTTGTAGCACCCACTTCCACCCTTTCTTTTTAAAGAAATCTTCCATTGATTCATAGAAAACTGAAATTGATTCAGCTATTCTAGCATTTACTACAGTAGCTGGAAAATATGTTCTCGCTATTTTTTTCACCTTCGTTTTACATTTAATCTTAACTGAAAGAAGAGATGTTGAAATTACTATCCGAATTGATAGTGAATTCCAACCCGTTCAATCTAACAGTTTTTATCCTACTTGAGCACAAGCATCTAACTTGAAACGTTCATTTGATTCCAATGCTGGTTCGAGTGAACCAAAGGTTGCGGCTGGTGGTAATGCTGTGTTACCAGTCATTTTTCTCATCATGATAAAGCTAACATTGGGTTGCCCGACCTTTTCCTTAGCCCACTTATTGATATCGACACCTTCATCGATGCATCTTTGTACCAAAGTTTTTACAACTTCATCTATTGTTGATTCTTCCTCAACAGCTACACGAAATTCTTTTTGTCTTGGCTCAACATCTATTATAACTTCTCGCCATATTTCTTCGCTCATTATTTGTTCACATCTTAGTTATGTTCATGTTTGATGCTTTCTCAGCATCTTTAGTACGACATCAGGCATCTGATGCAGTTACCGATCTGAGATTTTATTTGCTTTTCTTCTTGCTCTACATGAGACATCGACACATTTGGGATTTGGCATAATGTCCGCGAAAATCATTTCATGATCTCGTAAATCATACCTAATCATTTTACCGAAATTAGGTTCTTGACCTTTGGTAATATCTGAGTATCCGTCTTTTCCATCACTACTTACCAATACTTTTGTTGCTTCCACAGACATAATTCCTCCAACGATTGAAGTTAAAGTGCTAATCATTGGGAATTTTGGCAGTGTTTCCACAAAGAATTCATCACAACTCAGAACCACTTGATGATTCATAATTGCTTGATAGTAATCTTCACTCCATAAACATACAGCACAAGCAGTGATTCCCGGATGATAGATTTGGGCTTCTATGAAGGACTTACCCATTGCACCATTAATCATAGGGACTGTTTTTTCTTGCATTAAATTACCATAATTTAACATGTATCTTGCATAATCATTGTCTAATGCCATTATGATTAAATCAACTTGATACACTTCTTGCGGTGCTTCCTCTATTCGCACTTCATATGGGGTTACTTTTGTGTTAGGAGCTATTTCTGGTAATCTTTCAGCTACTGCATTTACTTTTGAAATGTTCTTATGGTCACCTGGTCTGAAGAAAATGCATCTGTTTATGTTAGACTTGTTTACAATATCAAAATCAACGAGCTTGATATGTCCTACACCTAGCATTCCCAAGTTTTTGCAAATTTCATTTCCTACAGCTCCAGCTCCCACGCATAAGATAGTACTATTCTTTATTTTTTCTAGATTCGCTTTGCCGAAGTATCTTCTTGTCCTATCTTCAATATCCTCTTCAAAGAAACCAACACTTAGCAATTCTTTTTCTTTTATAGAATTATGGGATGAATTATCCGGTTGGTGAGTGCTTTTTTTCTGTGTTGATTCTCCGTCTGGCAAATTATCACTTCAGTTAATCATTTTACAGTATATTCGATCCAGTCAACTTCTTTGAGATCTTTTTCTCCATTCTCATTAACAACAATATAGGACTTGTAATAATTAGATCTAGGATCAATTAAGACAAACACATTGTGTTCAGCGTCGTAAGGAAAGTTCAGAAAGGTGTTATAATCAGTCGATGAGAAATGTGGATTGGATCCAAACGGATGAGAATGAAAAATACCGACAATTTTTGGTCGTTCTTCACTTCCACCATACTTTTCTTCTATAATAGTTGTATATTGTCTAACGCCGTCTGGAGTAAATTCTGCATAAGCATGACTTGAATATGCTTTTCCTGTAACCCAATCTACAACTTTAACGTACTTCTTTCCTTTGTATTGATATTTGTACCCAAGTAATATCCCAATTGCTTCATTTGGGTCTGATTTCTTACATAATAGAAATGTCTCGTAAACGACTCTTTGTAAAATATAAACAGGATAAATGTCTTCTTCTTCTAGATTTCCTCTTAATTCTTCTGTTTTTGATTCCTCAGTAATCGTCTTCTCTTGTGTCAATTCTTCTTTTCTTTTACTTCTTTTTGGAGTTCCTTCAGGTTCTCCTAATAGGTTACCAAGATGATTCTTCGAGGTTTCTTTTTGAGAGTCCTTCTTATCTTTCTTCATGTTATCCACTCATTCTTCTGTTCATTTACCCGATTTTTTCCCATGTGATGAACTTACCTCGCCTTCTCTTTGTCATTACGAAACCAAAGGAAGACCAGATTTCTTCTCGGATTTTGGGAGGTTCGAGACTTAGCTCATCGTCTTTATCCTCTTCTTCTGCTTTCTTCTCCACAGCAGCGTAAAAAGGCATGAAACCCATTTGTTCATCTTCAAAGAATAATGTCTCTAACAAACCACCAGTTATTCCTTCTGACTTGTTGGATTCAACAAACAACATGACTTCTTCAACCGGGATTGGACCAGGACTTAGTTGATGTCTATCGATTCCAAAGATGAAGGATGGACAAGCTCCTGCCATTTTCAAATCGAATTCTTGAATGCATTTTGGACAAATGAATGTTCTACAAATTCGACACATTCGCCAACCAGCATCAACTGCTTCCCTTAATGTAGCACGACCATTATGTCCTGCACAACGAATTGATACTGTTGAAGTTGGTATTACAGCCATTTTTCGCTACCTTCTTTTCTTTTTTAGAGCAACATTCCCTCTGTTCTATCAGCGATTTCCTTTCTTCTTTCTGTTGCAATCTCTATTTTCGTTCTCGCACCGTATCGTATCTTGTTCCCACCTCTCCTAATATAACCAGTTGAAACCAATGTTCGCAAAATTTTTGTTAAGGAGTATTCTGTATAATACCCTCGTTTCACTAAACGGTCGAAAAGGATGGTTGAGGTTATAGGGATCTCTTCTCGTCTTCGATGATCGGTAGTTTTCTCTATAAGATAAATTATTGTCCCAAGAACTGCTTGTTCATCTAGTGACAATTCGTTTGGAACAACATATATAGATCGTAAACAATACCAAACTTCATTATCAACTACATACGAAATTAATTCCAAACCAAGTCGCTTCACATTTCTTCCAAAATCTTCTAACAAAGTCTCAAGTTCAAGAAGGGTTAAACCTGTTTTATTTCTCAAGTGCCTCTTAGATACCCCAAAAGCCAATGAACCATTTTCCAAACGCCTTCTAGAAGTTAAAGCAAGGAATAATTGAGGGTCGATCTCACCGAAATCCTCTTCTAATTTTTCTCTTACGTTATTTGCGGATCTTTCTTCAACTTGTTCTTCATCATTATTTGATTGATTTTCAATCATTTTTCAACCTTCTATTAATCATTATTTTCTTGTTTTTTTAGGAGTAATTACAATTGATTGATTTACAAGATCAAGCTCATTTATCCTCTCAGAAGCGGTATGCAAAAGAACAATTTCAATTGAATCTTTTCCTGTTCGCAAAAGCATAATTTGCTTTTCTCTTACTAAGAGTGATATCAAATCAGCGAAAATACTGTCAATTTTGCTTTCAAGTTCAGAAATTTTGAATTGTTTTCCACCAAATTTTTTCAAGAATTCTTTTTTCAAAGATTCCCTTTGCTCTTTCGTCAATTTACGTAGTGGTAGCGATTCCATGATCGCTATGCCTTTCCCCTCTAGAATTTTATCTTCAACAAGAAGTTCTTTATTGTCGCCTTCAATAATCTGCACTCCACCAACATCATGTAGATTAAACATATCCATGTCCAGGGTATTATCTCCGGGCATAAACATAATGGCTTTAGTACGTATCTTCACTTCCCATGCAATCATACGTAAACGATCTCTTTCTGTAGTTCCTTCTAAAGCTACTTTTGTATCTCTAGTCCTTTGCATCTTAGTTAGGGATTGGTATACTCGAGCATCTAATTGTCTGTGCCTATTACTAGATATGTTCAAGTATGCATCAGATACTTCTATTCGATCCTCTTCGCTTTCAGCTATTTGTGGAATAAGACCTTTGTCTAGCAAAGTCTTGTATTTCTTTGCGACACTCCATAATTTTTTTTCAACACCATCACTAGTTTTCTTTTTCTTAGGATCTTTTTTCTGCTTATCCGAATTATTTTTTGATTTAGATTTGTTAGAAGATTTCTCACTATCTTCTTCATTTGATGATTCCGAAATGGATATTTCTATTTCAATATCATCATTGTCTTCTAACATGTTCAGCTTTTACCACCTTCATTTCAGAAACAACCATGTGATGGATGTTATCGGATACATCAACGTCTAAAGCATCAGGACAAAGCAGAATAAATTGTGGAACGAACCGCGAATTTTCTCCAGCTAGCTTTTGTGTTCTAACTGCAATACTAAACGCTAATGCTTTATTTTTCTCATCTAATCTCTGTGTGAATTCATCGATAGCATGGATTGGTGAATCCGTTAGAGTATGCATTGCCAAAATGAGTCCTTCAATTGCTAGGACTTTCTCCCCTCCGCTTAATTCTCGAAAATCACGATAAGCTTTCCCTTTAGTAATCGCTTCTATGTATAATCCAGCATCTTCTGGTTTATTGATGTTAGTGACTTTCAATCGTATTTTCTCAAAAATTCCTCCTAAAAGGAGTTTCATTGAACGTGTGATATTTGTAATAACTTCTTGTAGCTCCCCATTCCAAAATGCTAGTCTAGCTTCTAAATCCGCTCGTAAATTTGTAATATGCTCTTCTCTTTCAACCATATAAATCTTCAAAGATTCGACTTTCACTTTTTGAGCATCTATTTTATCTTCATCTACGTTACTGATTCCAATTGAATCTAAATGTCCTTCAATTCGGTTTAACTCATCCCTTATATCAGTATAATTTCTAATTTCAGCGGGTCGCTCCCCTTTCTGCTTTGCTCGATCTTCTCTTTCATTCTTTTCTTGTAAATGAGTTTCGTATTCAGAATCAAAGTTTAACTCGAGTGTGAGTAGTCGCGTAGATTTCTCAACTAAACTATGAGATTCTATTCGGAGCAGTTCAATTGTTTCTTTAATATCCTCAATATTTCTTCTTACTTCATTCTTTTTTATGAAATAAGTAGCAAAATCATTATCTGCTTCATTGAGTTCAAGTTTCAACCCATTCCGATGTATTTTAT
>DAOVHJ010000144.1 GCA_030671945.1 Candidatus Heimdallarchaeota archaeon | reverse complement strand
GTACCCATCCATCTCGAGCAACGATCATTGTTCTTTGGAATCCTGTTGTGATTGATCCATCTAGATATTGCTTTCTTGAGACTACAACTTCATCAACTAAAGCTGAAAAATTAAGCCAATGAGCTAATTCATACCCCATATAAATTCCTTCATAATCAGGCCAGAAAGGGGGTTGCTCATCTTGTTCATAATTGCAAACAGAAGCCTCATATGCATGATAAATTACTCGATAACCTTTCTCAAACTCAATAAGCATCCCAGCATCAAAATCACCCATTTCCCCCAATACTGGTCTGAAGTATCGTTCAAATAAATAATCTGGTTCTCCATCGCAAAGGATGGGAGAGCAATTACAGAAGAGTTTCCTCTTTGTTTTTATTTGGTGATGCACTTCTATGCCTGCACGAAAACCCATTTTCTTAAAGTCAATTTTCTCTAGTTCTAGCATTAATTCTCACAGCTCGGAATAATAACTATCTCGATAAGGATATGACCTGTTTCTAAGATTATATGATGATGTTTCACTCAAAACCATTGATAATATAAGCGGTTAAAAAACTTTATTTCGATTGATGAAATATAATCCGTTAATTTTCCATTGTAAAATCCTTATGACTGCGAGAGTTTATTCAAACCACATCATTATAATATTGAAAAAGTAGTATTTACTATATTATCGATTAATTAAGGTCGTCTCATTTGTTAACCAAAAGGATGAAGAAACCGGATAAAAGCAAGATAGCAGTTGAAACTGGATCAGAAGCTGATGAAGAAGAACTAGATTTAACTCCTACTCTTATTATTCATGGAGCTTCAAGCACAAAAATTGGTTTTGGGGGAGAAAAATATCCTCGATTTGTTTTCCCGGAACAAAGCACTGATTTGAATGTGAGGATAAGACGATTCCCAATCGAGGGTAGTCAAACTACAAATGAAGAACTCATAAAAGCATATTGGTTAGCAAGTGTAAAGAAATTAAAGATTGATCCTGTTGTTAATCCTATACTCATCAGTCTACCAACTGCAGAACTAACTGATAGTCCGTTTAGAGATTTGGTTCTTGAATATTTCCATGAGGAATTATTAGCAGAAAAGATTGCTGTTATCTCAGATCCTTTCCTTTCACTAGTTGCCTATTTACCAATGATGAGGAAATTAACCGCAATTGTTGTAGATATTGGATTTTCACAAATAAGAATCGTACCGATATATCAAGCAGCAATACTGGAAGAGCAGATAGCTCAAATATCATTTGGTGGTCTCGAGTTAACATTACAATTAGGGTCTTGGTTACAAAAACAAGGCTACGAAGGACCAATAGATTCCATGTTTATTCGTGACATAAAAGAAAACCATTGCTTTGTAAGGTCATATAATCAGAATATGAAGGAAATTGATAAGAGACCAATAACATACTATATTGATAAATATACATTCAATCTTGGTTCAGAAAGGTGGAAACTACCTGAGCTCTTCTTTTACAAAAAATTCTTCTCAGAGAAAGTTACCTTGTGTCCAAGAAGTGATTGCGAAGGCAACAAATACAACATGAAAGAGATTAATTTATCCCAAGCAATTGCTAATGTTATCAAAAGTTTGAACATTAGACTATGGAAGGAATTTAGTAACAACATTTGTCTAACAGGTGGGGGGGCAAAATTCTTGGGATTAAAGAAGAGACTTGAGGATGAATTAGCAATTTTACTTCCGGAATGTAAAAACGATATTAGGATCCTATCAACAGCACAAACGGATTTAATGCCATATGTGGGTGCTTCAAAATTAGCAATGTTGGATTCTATCGATGACTACTGGCAAACAAATGAGGATTTTGGCATTGGTGAATATGAAATCTTTCTTTGAAAAAAGAACTATTTGTTAAATTGTAATTAATAAAAATAATATACTACATATTGAATAGTTAGCGTGGTTTAAGTTATGTCAATTACTCCAGAGATAGTCAAGATACTTGAGAAAAGCAAAGTAATCGCAGTTGTTGGTGCTTCCAGAAATCCAAGCAAAGCGGCTCATACGATACCAAAATATCTGAAAAAACATGGTTATACAATAATTCCTGTTAATCCTATGGCAGAAACTATTCTTGAAGAAAAAGTCTATCCAAGCCTGACTAAAATTCCAGTGCAAGTCGATATCGTGGATATTTTTAGACCAAGTGAAGATACCCCGAAAGTTGTTGAAGAAGCTGTCAAACTCAAACCGAAACTTATCTGGTTACAATTAGGAATAGTAAATGAAAAAGCTAAGGAAATTGCAGAAAAGAATGGAATCCCTTTTGTAATGGATAAATGCATGAAAATAGAACATATGAGATTATTCCATAGACACTAATTTTTCTGATTTTTATCGCTAATTTGCCCTATTCGAAAGTGGTTTATATTTAATTCAGTGTCATAATTTAGAAATAACTTAGTTACTGTAACGTGAAACTAAAAGGCAAATTGCGATAGTGACTGACAAAAATCTTGCCAAAAATAAATGGTAAAAGATTACGATTTCCCACAACTAAACAAATAGGACTCGAAGGTTATGGCAGAACGGGGTATCAGAGAAATAGATAATCCTGAAGAATTACTCGAGATGGGACTAGTTGCAGGCATACAAAGTGGGAAATTTGAAAACGCGATAGAATTCTTCCAAAAAGCAACTGATCTGCAAATAGACAATCCACGTGCTTGGTTTCTTCTAGGAGTTGCGTATGATTATCAAAATCAATTAGATGAAGGAATTGCTTGTTATAAGAGAGCTTTAGAATTGAATCCTGACTATATGGAAGCGTTACTCAATTTAGGGACCAACTACACAAAAATTGGCGACAACACTATGGCTATAGCTTGTTTTCTTGAAGTCCTTGATATTAAACCAGATTATTACGAAGCAATGGTTAATCTTGGAATAAGCTATCTAGAAAGAGGAGATATAGAAGAAGCAATTGACGTTTGTCAAAGAGCTTTGGTTATCAACTCACAATATCAAGTAGCGTATAATACCTTAGGACGAGCTTATATGCAATTAAACGAGCAAGAAAAAGCAGCAGACTTCTTTAGAGAAGCACTTGATATTGATTCGCTTTACTATGAACCATATAATTTTCTAGGATTAATCCATGTAGATAAGAAGGAATTCGAGGAAGCAATAAAGCATTTTGAAAGCTCAATTGAGTTAAATCCATTCTATCAATTAGCATATAATAATCTGGGAGTTGTGTATGCTATGATAGGAGACCTCTCAGCAGCAATAGAGTGCTTCAAAACTGCAGTAGAAATTGAACCGAAATATTTTGAAGCCTTACATAATTTAGCTTCCGCTTACGAAGAAGCTGAAGACTTTGATAAAGCAGCTGAATATGAAGAATTAGCATACGGGGAATAATTGTTAGTCTATTGATTATTTTCTGTTTCTTTCTCGACTTTCTCAAGAATACTCATTATGAAATCTGTTTTTCCTTCTGTGTAAGCTTCTCGATTATCTTGTAATTCTGATGCTAATCTTAATTTCAATTCACCATATTCATTAGCGACTTCTGGGAACTTTCTCAAATAATCTCTCAAAATTAATTGCCTTTTCCAGAAATATGTTTTAATTTCAACCATATGAACATGGAAATCTCTTGAACCTTGACCAGTAGGTGGCTTGCGGAAATACCTTCTATCTGGGAGTACATCCTCAAATTCAGGGACGTATTCATAATTTAATTCTTCTAATTTCGGAATGCAAAATTGAGCATCATCCAAAGAGTTCAATCCAATTAAAATATCTACAATTGGTTTAGCTACTAATCCCTCAACCGCTGTACTTCCAATGTGGTCAATGGATGCGATATACTCACCAATTTTTTCCTTGATTTTGTCTCTCTCGAGTTTATAGACTTCCGGCCAATTAGGATTATACACAACTATACGAACTTTTTCGGGCATAGGTAATAATTCGATGATAAATACTTAAATTTACTCAAGAATTTAGAAACATAAGTTTAAAACTTATATCTAGTAGAATATTAGAAATAAATGAATATATTGAGTTGTTGAAGATGAAAAAAGGCATTGGT
Source organism: Candidatus Heimdallarchaeota archaeon (assembly GCA_030671945.1). Lineage (GTDB taxonomy): Archaea > Asgardarchaeota > Heimdallarchaeia > JABLTI01 > JABLTI01 > JABLTI01. Next base: position 2,669 of record DAOVHJ010000144.1, on the reverse strand, counting down.
CAAGAATTTATGGAAAAAACCAAGTACAAGTATTTGGAAGAGTCTGATCAGAGAAAAGAGGTAAAAAATCCTCCACTGCAAACAGCTTTTGACAAGAAAAAGAAACTAATCGATTTACCTGCTCCTGATAAAATTGATGTCCCTAGTTGGGATCTAAGAAAAGCAATAGAAGATAGAGTAAGTGTTCGAAAATATAGTACTGAAGCTCTAACACTAAACGAATTAGCATGGCTTTTATGGGCAACACAAGGAATTAAAGAAATCAGTGAAATATATACCAAAAGAATCGTACCATCTGCTGGAGCCAGGCATGCGTTTGAAACCTATCTTTTAATTAACAATGTTGAAGGTTTGAAACCTGGAATTTATCGATATTTAGCTCTCGAGCATAAACTGGTGGAAATTGATCTTTCTGAAGATATTGGTGACCGAGTTATTGAAGGAGCTTATGGTCAGAAAATGGTTAAAGCAGGAGCTGTAACATTCATTTGGGTTGCAATTCCTTACAGAATCGCTTGGCGATATGGGCAAAGGAGTTATCGCTATCTTCACTTAGATATTGGTCATGTAGCACAGAATCTGTACCTCGCAGTAGAGAACATAAATTCTGGCTGTTGTGCAATAGCCGCTTTCTATGATGAGCAAATGAATGATGTTCTAAGCTTAGATGGTGAAGAACAATTCGTAATTTACATGGCTTCCATGGGCAAAAAAATAGAATAAAAGAAAAAGAATTATCCAATAGGATAATTTTTCTCTTTATTTTTTAATAAATTCAAAATAAAACATAGAGTCTTTTTCTGATTTTAGATGTAATTCAAAGCCTGCTTTCTTGCACATTTCTGTTATCATTTTTTTATCTTGAAAAATAAACTTGACACCATAACCAGTTCCAATTTCTTTTTTCGGTAATTTGACTTGAAGTGGGACCACATAAAACTCTACTTTATCATTTGGTTTCTCACCTGGAATCTCTGAACCCCAAATTAAAAAATTACCACCTGGTTTTAGTACACGATAAACTTCGTTTATGGTTTTCTGCTTTGTTTCACTATCCATGTACATAAGCGTGTAAAATGAAGCAGCTGTTCCAAAAGTTTCATCTAAAAATTGTAGATCAGTCGCATCCATAACGATTTTCAAATTGTCACTTGGTGCTTCTTCAAGTTCTCTCTTATTTTTGTCAATAGAAATTACTTGTTTTCCCATCAATTGACCTATAATTCCTTCTCCTCCTCCACCAACATCGAGAATAAACCCTTTTTCTTCTATAGGCTTTAATATTGGTTTATGAGCTTATGCAATTTGCATTTTTTCTTGATCGGGCATATCATTCATTTTAAGTTTCTCCATGTTTAGTATTTTCTTCATTAAATTTTATTATCATATAGAGGGATTCTTCTGTTAACTCAAATCCAGCTTTGAGCATCATATCAATTAGAGCTTTTCTGTGCATAGACAAGTTGAGTTTCAAATAGTTTGTATTATGAGTTATCATTGTAGCTAATTTTGAGATAACCGGTAATACTAAATCGCTATCCCCATTTCTTACTAAAGGTGATGAGATCCTTAATCCTTCTTCCATCTTTGAAGTTGATGCACTGATATATCCTCTAGTCTTAGTATCATCATTTTTATGTAGTGAGTAAAAGTATAACTTTTGTCCGGCAATTTTCGAAGCGATAAATCGAATAAATCGATTTGGAATATAATCTTTAGCCATCTTGTTTCTATCACGATTTTCAAGCATCTTTTGAGGAAAGCAAACATCCAATAGACTATCAAAAAAATCTAAATCTATATCAGTAATTTCTTTTAGAACTACAGAATCATCAGATGAAATTTCGTTTTGTGTAGGATCAAGCTTCAATTTTCCTGTGTGATAAAATCTCTCAAAACCTTCATTTTCATATAATTTTATGGCTCCGATATTTTGAGCATGGACGTCTAGCGTAATTTTATCTAAACCTAATTTTTCACCCTCGATTACAGCTTTTCGGAATAATTTCTTAGCTAATCCTTGACGACGGTAGTCTGGATGGGTCATTACGTTACCAATTGTTCCTGATTTTTTTTCAGTGGATAAAGTTATTGCACTAACAAGCTTACCATCACGCTTGATACCATAATTTATCATTTCAACTTTCATTATCTTCATTATGAAACGATAAACTGGCTTGTCAATTTTCTTCATCAATTTTCCAACTTCGGCTAGATTAACTCGATCTCGCTCCAAGCCTTCACCAAAACAAAGCATAAGAAGATCTATGAATTCATTAGTTTCATCTCTTTTCAATAACACAATTTCTGAATCTTGAACATTACCTGCCTTTAACATAAATAATCCCTGACATTTGACGAATAATATTAGTTGTATCCCCAATATACTGAGCACTAATAATAATCTAAGTGGTCACATATGAACACCTTCTGATTACTCTTGAAAAGCAAAACATAAATGAATCACAAGAATAAATAAAACATAGATTCAATTGAGCATTGTTAGGAATTGTGACTACTCGATGAAAGAGAAAATAAGAACTCTTGTTGATTTTCATAAAGAGAAAATAATTAAATTGACTAGAAATCTGGTTGCCACACCTTCTGAAACTGGAACAGAAGGAACCATTATTTCAGTCTTGACAAGAGAAATGGATGAGATGGGTTTT
>DAOVHJ010000289.1 GCA_030671945.1 Candidatus Heimdallarchaeota archaeon | reverse complement strand
ACTTTCTCGCAGTGGGTTATTCCGCCAATTTTCTGGCCATTCATTAAAGAATTTTAAATTCTTCAGTAAACCCCAGGCACACCGATTACCACCTTTCTTGTATTTACAGTAACCATCCTTTCCATGTATCTTTTCAAGGTGTAAGAGAGATGCTTCCTTGACGTCATCTCGAGTAGCAAATCCTAAGCGAATTAATGCTCTTAGAATGGTTGCATTATGGGATTGCATGAAATCTCCCCAACTCGGGTGGTCATTGTGGAAAATTTTTTCCTTTTTATCAAATTGCTTCTCAAATGTGTAATCAACTGCTTTCACAATACTTGGTATTGTTGTTCCATTAATTCCTAGTTGTCCTAGCTGGATTAGTGTCCAAACAGTTGATCTTTGCATGGGACCAAAAACTTCGTCCTTTTCCGGTAATTGCCAAGCTCCTGAGTCTAATTGCTTAGACATGAGCTTTGCTAGTATTTTTTCAGCTAAAAGCTTCTCTTGTAGCTCAAGAAACTCTGAATCATTAATTGAAACCCCCTCAATATCTCGCAAATATAACAATTTGACAAAGGGTGGAGAATAATTAAGGATGAATTCCTTCGCTTTTTCAATATTAAAATTCGGGATAAAACTCATTTCAAACCACCTATAATGTTAATTCATTAATTGGTTGATAATCTAAATCGAAACCAAAATGTCTTGGACCAAATATATTGAGTCCTTTCTTTGTATACCAAATGGGAGCATTTACTCCACCGAGGACTACGACCTCTCTATCTTTTGTGAAATCATCACCCCATGGTGTCAATCCTTCACCAGTTTGTTTATCCACAATACAAATCAAATCTGGAGAGGTAACGAATGGTTTATCATTTTTCCATGTGACGAGGTATTCATTTTTGAACCATACTTTGAATTGGTCATTTTCCTCATTTGTTATTATCACATCACCAATTACAAATCCCCCTTCATCTTTGACATTAAATAACTTGATTTTCCCATCAAATAGTATAGAACCATCTAATGCTTGTTTTATTGGAATTATTGGATCACTCCCTGAGGTTCTTGCTTCCCTCAGAGCAGTGCCTAGATTCTTTGATTTACTCAAAGTATTAGGTATAGCTGCTTTCTTGTATTCACTCCACCTATGGGGACAACGTGCCACTCCCACAGACCCACCTGATTGGACAGCCATAGTTCTCGCCAAGGTTTCCGCTCTTTGATCAGTAATTGTGTCTTTCAGAATCATTTCATCTCCAAATTTGGAAGCAATTGCTAAAGGGGTTATAGAAAGACCAGCAACGTTACTAGTAGAAATACTAATTTCTGGTTTCGCTCGCCCACAAAGATCACCATCAAGCATATTAATCCCAAACTGGGCTGAAACCATAATTGGAACAAGGAAATTTCCAGCGCCAATTTCAGTTGAAATGAGTGTGTGTAGAGGAACTTCTAAGTAATCTTGGAGGAGTTTTGTTGCAGCAACCATTGGATGACGAGTAATAGGATCTAAATGTTCCACTAGTTGCAGGCATTCTGGGGAAGCTCGACCGCCCACCATTCCGGAAACACACAGAACAGCTTCGTCAGGAACGTCTTTTGGATCAATGACTTTCACCTTCATTCCATGTTCCAGAATGTAATTAACTCGTACTCGGGCAATAGATTCCTCTCCTCCACCGCCACATCCAAGGATTTTCGCTCCAATAATAACATCTTCGAAGTCTTCTTCTGTTTTAAGTTGCACAATAGACACCCCATGTTATTGTAATTATTATTACTACAATTTCACATTTGTAACTTTCTCAAAAAACACCCAATTACTCGGAGTAATTCACTAGTACTCTTGCATATACCTACTAGAACGCTTTTATTAAACAAAGATAACATGATTGCGGAAAATGGGATTATATCGAGAACTCTCGATCACTGAAAGCAACGATTACATTGATTGCAGTGTTTTATTGGAGAATTATACACAAAAAACAGGAAACGAAGAAAAACAAAAAATAGTGGAGCAAAAAACAAATGGCATTCTTTCTAAGACTATTCAGAAAAAAGAAACAAGCAAACATGACAATTTGCGGATTGGATAGCGCCGGAAAAACATCAGTAATTAATTACTTAATGCATGGGGAGAATAGAGATACAATCCCAACCATGGGTGTAAATGTAAACACAGTAAACCTACCAAAACTTGACATTCACATTTATGATCTCGGGGGACAGGAAGGGTTCCGCCCAATGTGGGCAGATATTAATGAGAGATCACAAGCAGTTGTTTACATTGTAGATAGTACTGACTTCGATCGATTTGAATTAACAAAAAGTATCTTTCATGACATCATTGGTGCTCAAATTGAAGACAATATTCCAGTGTTGATTTTATTAAATAAAATTGATTTGCCAAACAGAATGTCTCGAGCAGATTTCATCTACCACTTTGGATTATTGGACCTCATGAATATTACCTGGTCTTGTTATGAAACTTCAGCCATGACCGGGGAAGGACTCATAGAAGCATTCACTAGTTTTATTCATAATTTAGAAGACGAAGCATAAAGCTGCTTGCTTTATGACTTCATATGTTATCTGTTTTTCTCAAATTTTTTCTCATTAGATATTGTTACTTTTGTATTTTTTATGCCGAATGTTAGGAAGTTGGGTATATTTCTAATATAGTAATATCACCATTTTGGTTATATTTATATACTAGTTTGACATATAATAATACAAGTGATAAAAATATGCACGAGAAAAAACATAAAAGATGCAGACCTCATGGGCCTTTCATGCATGGTAGAGGACATTTCCCACCAATGGGAATGATGCCACACATGTTTAAAGGAATGCATAAATTACCCATGGCTTTCATAGAAGAAATCGAATCAAAAGAAGATGCGATTGAACACATGGAAATAATGATTAAAGGCGTGAATAAACGCAGAAAACATCTTGAGAAGAAAATGAAGAAACTAGACATCCTAGAAGATGAAATAGAAGCAGTTATCAAAGAAACTGGCAAAATGAAGGAATTCACAACCGAGGAATTCAAGAAGATCGTTAAGAAAGGATACAAAGAATTTGCCAAAAAGATGATCGATGAAGACGACTTTTAAGATAATTTTTTTCAACATCCAAGAACGAGGAACTCATGATTCGCTCATGGGTTCCAACCTCTTCCAAGAGAATATATCTCCAAACTGGAGATATTTTTTTATTTATAGGAACAGAATAACTAGCTGGTAATGAAAATGGAAAGAAAGCACCACCGCAGACCAATGCCACCCTTCAGACCACATTTACCATTCGGTCCCAAATTAGTGAAAGAAATGAGTCGCTTAGTTTTTCTCTGGACAATTTCAGAAGAATCCGAAGGTATTACTGGTTATGAATTACAGAAAAACTACAAAGCTAAGCAAACCACTGTTTACAGAGTTCTGAAAGACATGGAAGAAAAGGAACTTCTAACTTCGGAAGAAACGATAGTCAAAGGCAGAGCTCAAAGATTGTATAAAATTACGGAAAAGGGGAAGGAGTACTTGATAGAACTACGAGAAAAGTGGACTACCAGGATTACTTTCCTTACTGAAATAGCTCCTGTTGGTATGCGCCCTCCACCAATTTTTAGAAGAAGATCCAGGATTCACGAATATTTGAATAGAGTTGATACAAAAGAGGAAATGCTTGAATTTCTTGAGGGATATAAAGAACACATTAATCGAAGAAAAACTCAAGTCGAAAAACGATTAAAACATTATGAGAGTAATCTGGATAAGCTT
>DAOVHJ010000312.1 GCA_030671945.1 Candidatus Heimdallarchaeota archaeon | reverse complement strand
TTGAATCACATAAAGGAAAACACTACTTTTGATCTAAACACTATTACACTAATAAGAAAAACTGATGAAAATCTATTATGTACTTTGAAAAACCCAGGTTTTGAAACATTCGAGACGGATCATATACTAGGCTTGAAATTCAACAAAAATAGCTGAAGTAAAACTGATGCTGAGAACGCTAAGGAGTGTTCAGGAATCATATCTTCAACGCGAACAATTTCCGATACTCAATGATTACACCGGATTTCTTATCCCGCTCTTCAAGAACAGCTTCCTTAGAAATATTTTTGATCCCATTTTCTAATGATACGTGCTTCAATATTTCACTGAGAGGAGTCTTTTCTTCTTTAAATCCTTCCCATTTTTTGAGTTGTTCATTAATCTGTTTTTGCTCAGAAATAATTTCACTATCAAGTTTTTTCAATCCAATATCCTTGGATAAAATAAGGGCTTGTGATAATAACTGTAACGCTTTTTGTGGATCAAGTTCAACCAATGCTATTTGTGATTGTAGCCTTAGTGTACATATGAGTAGATTATAGAATTGGCCTTTGTCAGCAATAGCATATAGTTTTGTGATATTTCTTTTAATTTCTTGCAGCTCTTCTTTATTTGCTGAAAGTTGCAATTCTCTAAACTGAAGTTCTGTTAAATTAAGTAAAGCAACAATAGTAAAGTAAGGAATTAGTTCTTTATCTTCCAGAATTTCTTCAAAAATTAACTCGGCCTCGACCCATCTTCTTATACGAGTGTCTGTCTTGAGTACAAGTGCTTTTGCTAACTTATAATAAGTATCTACTCGTTTCTCTTCTACTTCATTGCTAATCCGTTTTAAGTATTCTACATAATCTTGCGCTTGTTGTAGTTCATTATTCTCAATTGATGATTGTACTAAATTATATAGTATACTTGGAAGGCTTCGTCTTTTATCTCCTATTTCCTCACAAATTTTCAATGCTTTTCTATAATATTCAATAGCTTGTTTGTAATCACCTTTCAAATGATTGATATAAGCGATTGTGGTCAAAGCATCGTGAGAATAAGGATCTTTCTCTCTAAGAGTTAACTGTTCTTGACTGCATTCTAAAGCTTTATCAAGTTCAAACATATCCAAATAGAGATTACCCATATCTGCATAAATCCAAGGCAAATCTCGTTTTGAACCACTTTCTAATGCATATTTTATACTTTTCTTGAAATATGCCACTGCTTGATTCTTCTCAAATTTTAAGTTATATAACCAACCAAATCTGTGATAAGCTCTTGCTATTTCTTGTTTATTCCCTATCTTCTCTGCTAATTTGAGAGCCTGATCATAGTATTTTTCTGCTTTCTCTAGATTACCCATAAATTGGTGGTTTAAACCAATATTTGACAAAACATAAGATATTATTTGCTTATTCCCGTATTCTTCAGCAAATGTTAGAGCTTCGAGTAAATAATCAGTAGATTCATCAAAATTACCCTTTACGTGACTAATAGCTCCTTTGATGTGTAATAGTATAGCTTTACGTTTAGCAAGAACCTTAGCAGGTGTTTTCTTTAAAGTCTGAATTAATTGTTCACACTTTTCATTTAGGATGCTACATTCTTCGATTTTACCGATTCGATATAAAATAAATGATTTTTGGAGAAGAGCATCTAAATAAACTAATGGAAATTCTTGGTTATCGATTTCTTTTAAAATATTTTCAATTTGTTCTGATGCATTTTGGAAATCACCTAAGTGATTAAGGATTTCAGCATTTAATACCTGAGAAGTTAATAGATCCTCTTTACTAATTCCTTTACTTTTTTCGATTTTTGCTAGCAAATCCTGTGCTTCTTTAAAACGTCCTTTAATGATTAGTTGTTCAATATCAACAAACCTGTTTTTTGGCATAGACAAGAAATTCACACCGAAAGATACAACTAAACAGCTCAATTTTGCAATTTAAACATTCTCAAGAAAGAACTGGTGCGGGGGGCACGATTTGAACGCAGGTAGAGAGTTAAAATAATTATTTTCTCATATTAGAGAGAAGGCATTCTTAATAAATAGTAATAAGTCTTATGATATTAGGTAAACCAATTGAGAACATATCTAAAAAATGATTAGAAAAAAGTGAGGGAAAAAAATGAAAATAGAAACATGCAGATTTTTTAATGCTAAGGCAAAAAGTAAAATTAATCTTATTGAATTTCTGAAAAGTAATTTTGAGCAAACTGATTCAGTAATTAAGTACTTCAACAAACTAAAACCAAACAAATTAGAAAAATACTTGCTAGGTTTTCAAAAAAGATTAAAGGATGAAATAAAGGATTTTCAGTGCGATATTGAGTTGTTTAATATCAAAACATTAGAACAAGATCTAACAATATTGAATAAGTATCGTGAACTTGAAAAAACAATTAGTGCTTTTTTATGGAAGTTACTTGAACTCCCAGAGGGTTTGAATACTACCGAGAAAGAAATTGAAATTCGATATTTTAATGTCCGGAAAGCATCAAGTCATCTCTCATATTATAGTGTCAAAGCAATTGAAGATATATTTGGAAAAGAAGAAGCCATCAAATTATACAAAGAAATTGTCAAATATTTGATTAAAGAACGGAAAGAACAAAATCCCCCGGAAATCCCTGAAGATCCCAGAAAAGTTACGAGAATTAATTCAAGAGAACGTATTATGAAGCAATATCGAGAGTTAGGAGTAGGAGATTTTACAATTGTTATTTTTGATGATTACAAAGAATTCTACAAATTTGACAAATGTGTTGTTCATGAAGTTCTCAAAGATTTTAATGATCCTGACATCGCTTATCTTAGCTCTTGTTATAGTAGAGACCATCCAAGCAATAATGAAGGATATACAATTCATATGAGAAGAACACAAACACTCCATCATGGTAATTTTTGCGATGAACTTTACTGGAATAATGTTGTCCATCCAAATGCAGAACAACCATCATTGAAGTTTGCAAAAAAATTAGGAAAAGAAGATCCAGAAAAACTCATTCAAGAATATAAAAGAAATTAGCAAAAAAGGATAATAAATTAACTTGTGCGGGGGGCACGATGTGAACGTGACAATTATATCTTCAAAGCAAACAATTTACGATATTCGATGATTTCCCCTGTCTCTTTATCACGCTCCTCTAGCACAGTTTCTTGCTTAATACTCTTCAATGAGTTCTCCAAAGAGACAAATTTCACAGTTTCAATTAGAGGAGCTTTTTGTTCTTGGAGCTTTTGTAACATATTGAGTTGTTGTTCAATTTTTTCTTGATCCTCTTTTATCTCTTTCTTCAACAATTCATTTTTAATTTCTTCGGCTATGACTTGGGCTTTTTCTAATAATTCGATGGCTTTTTTGGCATCTAATTCAACCA
>DAOVHJ010000309.1 GCA_030671945.1 Candidatus Heimdallarchaeota archaeon | reverse complement strand
TACTACTTCGCTCATTGTCGCATCAGAAGTAATACCGTAATAACCAAGAAGTGCCTCCATCGCATCTTTTACATTTGCATTTTGACTAGAGACATCCGACTGAATTTGGTTAATAAATGTTAAAATATCTGTAGGTCCTTTTTCTTGGTATTTCGTGATACTTTCTTTTTGTAAAGATAAAACGTCATCCACATTTGCTCTATTTTCAATGATAAATTGGTTTAAAGTATCTTGGTTTTCCTCTAGAACTTTCTCAAGATTTGATCTGAACTCACCTAAAGATACTTGTTGAGTAAACGAATCCAAGGCTGTCACCAGTTCTCCCTGTTGAGCTTTATTTTGAGTGTTAATATGACTAACCTGTTTCTGAATCTCATCGCTAAATTCTGTTTTAATCTGACTGAATCCTTCACGTATCACCTTCAGCGTACGATCCAGATGTTTTTGTAAGGTCATTTCTAGAGAATCAGCAAATTCCTGTGAATCAGATTGACTTTGTGAAAGAGTTGTAGTCAGTTCATTTCGCATTTGAGTTAGCTTACTTTTGAGGGATGATTCAATAGTAGCAATTTGTGTGATATTTTCTGATGTGATCCTAGTGTTAAAGTCACCTAAACCAGACTCGAGTCCCTCCAAAAGTTGTTGAAAATGTCGTGAAACAGCTTCCAATTCAGTATTCATTACTTTTGCTCTTTGATCAAAACGATTCTCAATTTTCTCCAAATATTTTTCCTGAAGACTAGTAGTAGCTACTTGAAACTGCTCTGAGGTGTGCAAAACTTTTTGTATCTCACTTTTACTTTCTTCTAGAGTTTCATTAGTTGCTGTTTCTATTCTCTGTTGAGAACCAGCCAAAGTTTCGAAAATTTTATTCACTGAACCGACAGAAGACTCATTAAATTCTTCCTGGATATCTGTACTAGCATTTTCAAGAGAGCTTTTCAAAGATGTTCTGAATTGATTGCTTCGCATCGGAATTGAAACGAGTAAATTTCTCAATAATTGTTCTATTGAAGTAGATATTTTTTGAAGTCGTGATACATCCATCTCCTTTCTTGAAAAGGATTGGTCAACAATTTCTGTAAATCTATCAAGTAATTTTCCAACTTTTGTACTTTGTTGAGCCAGTTTAGTCTTGGCAGACCGTCTTAATGACTCCACGATTTCAATAGCTGATTGTTGGGCCTGCCTGTATCCGATTTCCAATTGATTTAATTCAGCTGTCATATCTACCTGAAGTTGACTTAATAACAAGTCTCTAAAAGTAGTAAGCTTCTGTTCTGCAGATATTTCATCTATTTCTGAGCTTAGTACGCTTACAGAAGCGTTTTGTTCTTGAATCAGTTCAGAAGCGTTTGTAGCAAACTCCTTAAATTCCTTTTTGATTTGTGTTGAGCTTTCTTGTATTGCTATCTCTGTTTGTTTAAGTACTGACTTTAAAGCTGAGTTGATTTCTTTGTCAATATCTTTAGATAGATCAGAAAGTACTTTTATCAACGCATTTTGTACATTGTTTTCAAGTGAATGACGGACATGACCTCTAACATCATCTAAAAATTCCCTCTCCTGCTTTCGAGATTCCTGTAAACCAGTATTTAAATTAGTTTTCAGGTCAGTAGAAATATTCTCAGCGTTAGAAAAAAACTCTTGAATCCTTAAGGTTGATTCTGATTCGATAGTTGAAAATATTTCATTGAATTGTGATTGTATGGCTTTAAGTCTGTCAATAGAAGTTTTTATTACAGTGTCAAGTTCTTTTTCATATTTTGTAATTGATTCTTTTAATGTACGCGTTCCTGAGTCAGGAAGATTCTGAAACTCATCAACTGCTTTACTCCAATGATCATCTACACTTGTACTTTTGTCTGATAGCAAAGTTTGAGATTCATTTTGTAACTCGGTGATGTTTGTATTGATTATGGTTATTATTTGGTTAACTAGATCTTCTACCTTAGAACGAGATCCTTTTTCTTTTTCTTCAAATGTCTCCTTCAAGGAAGTATCCAAATCAACCTTATGCGATTGTAGCTCTTCATAAGCTTTCTTTATTATTTCTCTAAATTGAACTAATTGGTTTTCAACAATATCTTTAGATTCTTGAAAGGATTTTTTTTGCTCTTCTAATGATTCTTCAATTTGATTAATATTTCTTGACATCATTGATGTTAAGGCTATGAACGGTAAAGTAGCCATGTAAATGTTCGTTGTCTCGTCAAAACGCAAGAATCCTTTCTCTAAAAGAGATGTTATCGCTTCTTCAACTTTTTCTGCTAGTATTTCAGAGATTATGATAAGATCTTGTTTTGTTTGCCCACCAAAATTTGTTAACGTTGTTAGAATTTTCTGTTCGGTCTTTGATAAGGCAAAATCAACTTCAGAAGTAGTCATTTCAATCAACTTTTGTTATTCTTTTCCTTTATGTGTTTGGATTTGAGTGTGAATCGTTAAAAACTGCACTCCCAATTCGAATCATTGTAGAGCCCTCCTCGAGGGCAGTAATATAATCATTGCTCATACCCATTGATAGAATTTTCATTTCAACGTTATTTAAAGACTCACATTTGTCTGCTAGAGCATCGAAAATCGATCTCATTCTTTTAAAATATGGTCGGGTTTTGTCAGAGGAAATGAATGGTGCAATGGTCATTAAACCCTTAATTTTTAGGTTGGTTCTAGCATTTAAATCTTGTATTAAACCTTTTAAATAATCTTTTTTTGCTGGAAACCCAAATTTTGTACCATCTTCGCAAATATCAATCTGTAATAGGCAATTAATTTGTATATCGTTTTTTGCTGCTCTTTTTTGAAGCTCGTCTGCAAGTGGTATATCTGAGATTGACTGGATAAGGGAAAACTTATCGCCAATTTTTCTGATTTTATTACGCTGCAAATGGCCAATAAAATGCCAAGTTACGTTGTTTGGATTGATTTTCTCTATCTTCTCAAGGGCTTCAGATACACGATTTTCACCCAATATTGGTTTCTTAATTTCTTTCAAGACGCTCATAATGAGCTCTATGGGTCTATTTTTAGTAACCAAAACGAGCTTAGGTTTCTGACCGTATTGTTCATACTTTGAGATAACGGAAAGGATTTTTTGATATCTTGTTACAATTTTTTGGACTTGTTCTTTGTCTGACAATTGTTATCCCAACTAAGTATATCAAGCATCCCTGTGTTTTTGATTAGAACACCAACTAGATTGTTTATACAAAGTTCAAAAGGGAATTAAGAGTATTTGTTTACCGATACAATTGCGAAATATGCAAAGGAGATACTAATATTATGAGATTCATTGCCCAACCACAAATTTCTGCGGAAGAAGTATCCTTAGTGTCAACACCAATTCGACATGGCCAATTTGTTGAAGGTAAAAACGCAAGAGCCCTAGAAAAAAACTTTGCGGAATTGGTGGGTGCAAAACATGGGATT
>DAOVHJ010000135.1 GCA_030671945.1 Candidatus Heimdallarchaeota archaeon | reverse complement strand
GCTCGAAACTACTTTCAGAGTACAGATCTGAGAATCTATTTCTATTTCAGTCATTTTCTTATTCCAAGTTAAGGTTTATCGAATTAAAGTTAGGGTAACCGAACTTATTAATCTTATTATAGATTAGGTTCGTTAACCAAATTTAATAAATATCTTCTTTGATTAGCTGTACTGAAATTTAATTAGTTAACTATTCTTTTAAATGATAGGTTATTACTTTCGGTAAACTCTATAGAAAATAGCTATATAGCTAGCTAAACATATACTTTACTGAAGAACAATGCTTGCAAAAGAACACCGACTAACAAAGAAAGTTTTCAGAACACTTATAGCTGATCTGCCGAAAAACGAGTTAGAAAAAGCATTGAAACAAGTACAACAAGTATTAAAACCAACATCCAAAAAACCACTCCAACTAACAACTAAAGTGAAGATTAAACCAACAAAAGAACAAGAAGAAATCCTTTGGATACTAGCAGAAAACTGCCGTCTTGTTTATAATTTTGCTCTGGCTGAAAGAAAGAAATGGTGGGAAAAAAGTCAACGCTTGCCAAAGAAGAAAAAAGATAAGGAAAACAAACCAACCTACAACAAGCAATCAAAACAACTACCAAAACTAAAAGAAAAATATCCACGATACCAACGAAATTATTCTAAAACACTGCAAGATGCACTCAGACAGTTAGAAGCTGATTACAGATCGTTTTATACTCTGAGAAACAACGGTGACAAAGAAGCTCAACCACCAGGATTCAAAGGTAAAAAATACTTTACTACCATGCATTACAATCAAAAAGGATTCAAAATAGAAGAAAACAAAATAACATTCACTCATTTCTATCCTACCAAGGAAACAAAAGATAAAGTGAATTTATCTTTCGAGATGCAAGGAAAATTTGATTTTAAAGGCATGAAAGTCAAACAAATAACCATCTACCAAATACACAAAACGAAAGAATTTTACTTATCGATCATTTACGAACCAAGCACACAAGAGTATCAAGACAATGGTATTTACCAAGCAATAGATCTAGGAGTAATGAATATTGTTGCAGCAGTTAATAGTCATGAAGGGAAAACGATAATCATCAAGAATAAACGAGTGGAAAAGTATTGGCAACCAAAAATAGAGGAAATACAAAGCAAAAGAGATCATTGTAAGAAATATTCTAACAAGTGGCATTGGTTCAATGATAAAATGTGGAAAATGATAAAAAAACAAGCAAACCAAAGAAAAGATTTCCAACATAAAGTAAGTAAGAAAATCGTTGAGAACACTAAAGCAAACACTATCATTATTGGTGACCTGAACGTTAAAGTAATGAGTAGAAGTCTCAAAGGGGATAAGAAGAATGTTAAAAGTCTTCATCGTAACATGCAGAGTAGCGGTTCATTAGGTCGTTTCGCTCGATTCTTAACCTACAAAGCAGAAAAAAGAGGTAAGATAGTAATAAGATTCAGTGAACGAGGAACAAGTAAAAGTTGCTGTTACTGTATGAATAAGGAGAACAGATTGCTCTCCGAACGAACTATTAGTTGTGATTGTGGGCTAGTAATAAAAAGAGATACAAATGGAGCAGTAAACATCTTACAAAGATTCTTTACTCTCCTAGCGCTATCACAGAAACGCCTTGTGGTCAGGCAACGACTCTTGAAAGATTTTCGAGAGAAGTTTTTTCGCGACACACAGCCAAACGTCAAACGAAAGTTCCTCCAAAAAAGGAGTTGGGCGGACTCGCAGGAAATCAAAAGTTAATGTAAACTCTTTAAGAGTTCGTTAACGAAGATAAACCATGCAGTAAATATGAAAGACAAAAAATTACTTTTGAGCCTATTTATCTTCGAGGAGCATTAATGTACGAGCAGTTAAATCACTGATAATCTCATTGTAATTTGCAAACGCCTCGATTGGATTCTTATAATGCGAGAAATAGGAATGAACTTGACCTGGACCAGCATCCGCTTGTGAGATATAGTATAAATGATCAGAGGTAGTTAACATTCGCCAAATTTCCAAGAGTGTTTTGTTGTTAAGTTTCTTAATTGGTTTTTCAAGGAATTTCTGATCCACAAATGAAATGTTCTGCAAAGTATTGTTCAACCAAGCTCCTACGTCCCGATCATCAGCCCAGCTAATGGTTGAAAAATCATCGATAGAAATTTTACCAGCGACAGGATAAGCATCAACTACTTCTGTAGGGGTTTTGAAATCGATATTATCATGTTTTAGCAGCTCTTCGGGGAGGTGTTCGAGGAATTCAAAAATACCGCTTTCAGCCCACATATGTTCTCCTAATGATTCATAATCCATGAAAATATTGATGCAATCACCGGGGGTTGAGGTTAACCAAGAAGCATACTTGTCAGCATAAAGAGGATATTCTTCCCACCTACCAGCTCCGAATCTAAAAGCAACATCATCACTTAATTTGTAATTTCTAAGTAAAACCTTGAGAGAAGGAGCTTTTTTACTCGAGAAGATGTGATTTGCAGTTTTACCTTTAGGCAAAACATGTTCTATCCCTTCACCCATAATTGCTTTGAAACCCATTTCTGCGGCTAATTTCATAATTGAATCATTTAAGATTAATTCCGTATTGCGGAAGCTTGTTGGTTCTACTCCCAACAAATCCTTCATGAGTTTGCTATGCCTGGTCACTTGGTCTTTAAATTCCTCTCGATCGACACCATAGATTGATGTTAGTGAATGATAATAAGTCTCAGCTAAGAATTCGACACAACCCGTTTCAGCTAGCTGCTTGAAACTATCAATTACATCTGGTTGATATCTTTCAGCTTGCTCGAGAACAGTGCCCGTCAAACTAAAAGCTATTTTCACTTTTCGTTTCTCTTTTTTATGCTTGTCAATAGCACTCAGCCAAGTTTTATTTGCAGGTAAATAACATTTTTTTGCCACTCTTTGCATTACGTCTTTGTTTAGCTTTTCATTGAAATAGAGTTTCTCTAGATTTTCAATTGAGGAATCTTGAAAGAAACGATCTCTTCTGAAGTTCTCATTTAAACGATAAGGTTGATGGACTTGAAAGTAAAATACAATTGATGGCATGTAGTTATTCACCCGGTAATTTTTTCTATTGTTTATCCTTTGACACACTATTATTTCAATATAGTAGTATGTTGTTTATTATATTGAAATAAATTTTCTCTTTGATTTCCGATTGTAAGGGATATGTTTTTACAGTTAAAGATAACAAAATAGATTATCCCTAAAAAGGATGATTGAGCAGGAGAAATAAAATGTCTAATAATGGCCCCGAATCTATGGAACTCTCTCCTTATTTTAGAGAAAGAATGCTGAAATCATTTATTGCTATTGTTGGTTTAGTTCTAGGTATTATTGCTGTTGTTGGTTCACTAATTATTGAATTAAATACTATGGTGAAGTTCGCAGCTTTGTTTTTGGGCGCTCTATTCATCATCATCTCTCTTTGGAGAATCCTAAGGATAGCTACCGTTAAGCTCTATATAGATGAGGAGGAAATCCGTTATCGAGATCGATTCGTATGGAGAAGGATTAATTGGTCCGAAGTGATCTCTGTTGGACGAGAAAATGATTTTGAGGAAGATGCTGATCAAGGCAGAATATCGAAGATAAAATCATTGCTCATTATAACTCATGATGGTCTCAAACAATTCGATATGTCAAGTTATTCATTAACTCATGGTATTGAAACAGTGGATAAAATAATGGATTCCCGAAGCACTGAAGCAGATGAAGATGAATCAACAGAAGAAGAGTAAAGCATCAAGTATACAGAAACTAACAGTATTTTATATTTTGAAACCCATTTTCTAATCTAGTATTAAGTCTAAGTTAATTTTACCTTCATGATAAATTTTGCCTGTTCGTATATCATTGATTATTATTTCTGTGGGAGCTAAGAGTGTTAAATCAAATTTTGCGAAATCTTTCCCAGCTTCATTAAATAATTCCAAGAATTTTTTACCATAAGAGGAGGAGGAATTTGAAGGAATTTTCTTGATTAGTTCAGGTAGGTTGTCATCTTGCTCAGATTTAATAATTAAGTAAAGCTTGGTTCCATAAATTAACGCATTATTTACCCTATCATTTGAAAGATCATTATCTAAAGACATTGGAGGGATTATACCTGTTCCGACTGCGTGAAGAATTCGTTCTTTCGGATAACCTAATTGTTCAACCAATCTAAAAACTCCGAGCTCAATTGCTCTGGCAGCCATTTGGACGTATTCAACAAGACAGGCTGTTTTTATCATTAAAATAAACAAGTTCTTTTTTTCAACCTGACATTTCTCTGCTAGATACTGAATCACTTCTTCATTTGGTAATTGATCAGATTCTATACAGAGAATAGCTTTGTCATTCTCATCTTTGTAATCTAACAGTTTATAGATCTTTGATGGTTTTAGAGCTAAAGCTCGTCCCGGTCCACAAGTCATTCCAAAGAAATCGCCTTTGTTTATGTTCCAGCTCGCAGCTTGACAACCCAAGGTAGATAGTACTGGGTAAGAAGTATCTACTTGAACCGTTAGTAGAGAATTATCGTCTAATATTAGAAGTCTTAATTGAACCTTCGCTAAACCGCCTAAACTGATTTTTGAGAATAATAATCCAGCAGAGAAACTCCCTTCGGTGTTTATTCCACAATCAATTATTGTTGCTTCGGCTATTTTTTCAACCTTAACTTTTAGCTTTTCAGCGTGTTCAATCATTTTTTCTACAAATGGTATGGTTTCTTTTGCAAGAGAAATGGTCATTTTTACTCTACCTACTAACTTCAAATCTTAATTGCTTTTCAATCCTAGTCCTATACCAGAATATTTGATTCCTTCTTTCAAGAATTTTTCCGGTTCATAAATTCTTCTACCATCAATTAAAATAGGATTTTTCATTGACTTGAAATCTTTAGGTTCTAGACTCTTAAATTCCGCCCATTCTGTTATGAGCATACAAATATCAGAATCCTTCAAAGCATCTTGTATGGAATTAGCGTAAGTTATTTTATTACCAATCCAGTGTTCCTTCTTAGCTTCGTTCATCGCTTTTGGATCGTAGGCAATAATTTTAGCGTCTTTAGATAGTAATTGGTCAACTATCTTGATTGAAGGAGCACTACGCATATCATCTGTCTCTGGTTTAAAGGAAAGACCCAGAATACAAACCACTTTCCCAGAAAGAGTCTCAAGCTTTTCTTCAGCTAATTCAACCATACGTTTCGCTTGATGAGTATTTACACCTATTACACTGTTCAAAATCTTAGGTTCATAATCTACATCTTGAGCAAATTTCATGATTGCTCGAACATCTTTAGGAAAACATGACCCGCCAAAACCGGCACCTGCTCGTAAGAAGCGAGGATTAATTCTAAAATCAAGGCCTATGCCTTTCGCAATGTTATTGATATCTACACCCTTAATTCGTTCACAAATATTAGCAAATTCATTTATGAAAGAAATTTTTGTAGCAAGAAATGAATTATTAGCGTATTTTATGCATTCTGCGGTTTCTAAGGAAAATCGAAGAATTTCAGGACACTGAACTTGCTTGTTATAAATTGCTTTCCAATTTTTAGTATATTCATCTACTTTTTCACTGTAGAGAGCTCGGAAAATTCCTTCAAGCATTTCTCCCGATTTTTTATCATGTTCACCAATTACAATACGATCAGGAAAAACAGTGTCATGAACGCTTTGCCCCTCACGTAAAAACTCAGGGCTCATACATAAACCAAATCCCTCGCCGGCTTTCTTACCTGATTCTTCTTCTATGGCCTTTTTGATGAGATTTCGTGTTGTTCCAGGAACAATTGTAGATTTTGCAATTACCAAATGATAGTCATTTTTCTCTTTGATAGCACGACCAATATCTCTTGCACTTTGCTCAATGTATTGAAGATCACAGCTTCCATCTTCTAGAGAGGGAGTGCCAACACAGATAAATGTTACATCACTCGATTTTATAGATTCAGCAATATCAGTAGTAGCTGTTAATGTTTTTTTCTTGAGAACAACTCTTTGAATTAAGGGGGGAAGATGAGGTTCAAAAAAGAAAGTTTCTCCTTTGTTCACTGCATCAACCTTTTCTTGATCAATATCAAGAGCTACCACACTAAATCCTTTATCTGCGAATACTGCTGCTGTAACAAGTCCTACAAAACCTGTTCCAGTTATGGTAATTTTTACTTTAGAGTTCATTGCAATTCTCTACTCCGGAAATTTTCATTTTAAATAGCTAAAAATGTGATTCTCTTAAAGATTTCTAATTGTGTTTAATTTGTATCTATATATAGAAAAGCTTTGGGGGAATATTTGAGAACTTTGTTATGGTATTTTGCAAGTTCTTTTTGGCAGGTCATTAGAAATGAAAGAAGTGAATATTAATTTCCCCATTTCCCAAATCCAATACACAAAACCACAACGAAAAAAACTCAAAGAAAGATTGAATTTCGGAATCATGTATCAACACCCACGAATTTATGATTTTACTATCTGGTTAAATGATCCGAGTGGATTAATGCCTAAAACATTAGCCAAAAGTGTTGAAGGTGATTCTGTTTTAGACTTGGGGTGCGGAACTGCTAGTTTGCAAACCTTTCTACCAAAAGGAGTTCAATATATCGGGATCGATTTAAATGAAGACTTTCTTGTGTTTGCAGACAAGAAAAACAGAGGTACTTTTTACATGCGAGATGTAACAGAGGATCTATCTGATTTGAAAGCCGATACTGTTGTACTGGCTGACATTTTGCATCACATTACTCCCAATCATCAAAAACTAATAGAGAATGCCATAAACTGTGCCCAGAAAAAAGTCATCATTTCTGCTTGCTATGAAAAAGAGGAGGGTCCTTTTAAACAAATTTCTGAATTTATTGGTAGAAGAATCATTGATAATGACGGATTAAATGGTCAACGAGAAGGAGCTGGCTGGTTAAAGTTAGATGAGTTATT
>DAOVHJ010000240.1 GCA_030671945.1 Candidatus Heimdallarchaeota archaeon | reverse complement strand
TTCACATTCGATTATGTCTTATATAGAAAATTAATTAAATCGAAGAAAATTGTTTAATAGTACTATAATAGAAAATAATAGGCGGAATTGTTTCGGAGATAAGAAAATGAGCGATACAACCTTTGAAGAAGAAATGCGCCCACCTGAAGAAGAAGGCGTTTTACTTGACGTCCGTGGAATTCGGACTTATTTCTTTACCGAGGAAGGCATTGTTAGAGCACTTGAAAATGTCGGGTATAAAATTTATGAATCAAAAACACTCGGAATTGTAGGCGAATCTGGTTGCGGAAAATCAGTAAGTGCTTTATCTGTTATGGGCATTGTTCCTGACCCACCTGGTAAAATTATTGAAGGAGAAGTTTGGTTCAGAGGAGAAGATCTAAGAAAGAAATCTGATGCAGAAATGCGAACCATTCGTGGTAACAAGATTGCTATGATCTTCCAAGACCCTATGACTTCCCTTAATCCTGTTCTTACTGTTGGTGATCAAATCATGGAAGCCATTAGGCTCCACCAAGAAGTAGATCTTCAAACTGCAAGAGAAAATTCTATTAAGATCATGGATTTAGTTGGTATTCCAAGTGCTGCTGATAGAGTTGATGATTATCCATTTATGTTCTCTGGAGGTATGAGACAGAGAGTTATGATTGCTATGGCTCTTTCATGCAATCCAGAATTACTAATTGCTGATGAACCAACAACAGCATTAGACGTTACTATTCAAGCACAAATTTTGAACATATTCAAGGCTATTCGTAATGAGTTCAACATGGCTATTATGCTCATTACTCACGACCTTGGAGTTATTGCGGAATTGTGTGATTATACTACTGTTATGTATGCAGGTTATATTGTAGAATATGCTTCAACCATTGAAGTTTACAAGAACCCAATGCATCCATATAGTATCGCATTATTAGGTGCAATTCCAAAACCGGATACAAGAAAAGATGATGATTTAACAATCATTCCTGGATCTATTCCGAATCTAATTGAACCTCCCGATGGTTGTCGATTCCACCCACGATGTTCCCATACAATGGACATATGTAAGGTAGACATTCCAAAACTAAGACAAGTTGCTCCACACCACACTGTGAGATGCCATTTATTCAACAAATATCCTATTGCAGAAGTCGAAGAGTACACAGAAAAAATGCGAGAACATTACGTTGATGACCAACTTGATATTATTGCTGAAAAAGGCTTCCGCAAAAGAATGCAGAAAGTCTTCAAAAGAAAAGAAAAAGAAGAAGATTTAGGATAGACCTATTGAAGCAAATAATTGCTTCCGCTATTTTCTTCTCTTTCCGCCTATTTTTTTTATTTAAATCTTTAATGATTTCAAGCGAAATAATTAAATGATAATGAAGCTTCTATATTTGAAAACACATTAAAAATTCTCGACTAAATATTTGAGTGTAAAATAAAATGACAAAAATACCCCGGGTGAATATCTATGAATGTGCCGGATGTGGTCTTTGTACAATTGCCCTTTCCGAAGTTTTTCGGATGGCACCTGAGGGTAGGTCTGAAATCTATGCTCCAGATAAGGCTGATAAAACGGCAATTCAGAAAGTCATGAATGATTGCCCAGTTGGAGCTGTTTTTTGGTATGATGATGGGAAGTAAGACCAAAGAAAAAGATTAATTTAGATTTCTGTTTTGTAATTTTTAACCGGTTCTGAGAATTACATGATAACCAAATTGCGTTTTTACTACTCCAGAAATTTTTCCTTTCTCAAGTGCAAAAGCCGCTCGTTCAAATTCTTTTGCCATTTTACCTCGACCAAATTCTCCTAAATTTCCACCTCTTTTCTTTGAAGGACAAGTGGATTTTTCTCTCGCGAGTTTTGCAAAGAGATTTGGTAATTGTTTAGGATTTGCTGATTTGAGTTGGTTTAAAATCTCTTCAGCTTTGGAATGTTTTTCTACAAGAATATGTGATGCTTTTACTTTACTCACTTTTATTTCACCTGAAATTATTCGTTCAATTTTTTTTCTCTTAATTATTGTATTTTTTTTCTGTAATATATGAATCTATTTGTAGTTTACTGTAATTTGTGAAATCTAACAAAAGACTATTTATTCTAAAATTTTGCTCATTCTTAATCTCAAAAACTAAACCTTAAAATTCATTTGCTATGTTGAGTATCTTAGGATGGTGTGAAAATGTTACCAGAATTCGTTGAAATCGCCCACGGTGCTGGCGGAACAAAAATGGATGAAATGTTAGAAATTGTCATGAAAAACATCAAGCTCAGAAAAGTTGGTGACGGTATAGGATTAGATGAAAAAGACGATGGAGCAACTATTCCTATTGGAAAAAATCGAATAGTCACATCTATTGATGGTCACACTGTTCATCCAATATTTTTCCCTGGAGGAGACATTGGGGAGCTGGCAATAACTGGAACGATTAATGATGTCTGCGTGATGGGAGGAAAACCATTGGCGATTCTCTCGAGTATAATTGTTGAAGAAGGATTTCCGATTAAAGATTTACAAAAAATAGTGGATTCAATTGCGGAAACTGCAGAGAAAAATAATGTAGCTATCGTCGCTGGAGATACTAAAGTTATGCCGAGAGGAACCTTGGATCAAATGATCGTTGTTACTGCTGGAATAGGGATTATTGAATCTGAGGAGTTAGATATTCGAGATTCAAAGCTTCAACCAGGAGACAAGCTTATCATTTCAGGTACTGTTGGTGACCATGGTATAGCACTTATGGCTGGACGTGAAGGCATATCCTTTGAGACTGAGCTTGTATCTGATGTCACCTCTGTCCAAGATATAGTAGAAGCAGCTTTAGAAATTGGGGGAGTAGTTTCTATGAAAGATCCAACAAGAGGAGGATTAGCTTCAGCATTAAACGAATTCGCAGAAAAATCAAATGTTAGTCTTTGGCTAGAAGATGAAAAGATCCCCATAGATCCTGCTGTAAATGCTGCAAGTGAAATGTTAGGTTTAGAACCTCTTGGAGTCACTTGTGAAGGAAGAGTTTTGTTTGGCGTTAATGCAGATAAAGCAGAAGCAGTTTTAGAAGCAATTAAAAAAACACCAAATGGAGCTAAAGCAGCAATTATTGGTGTAGTTAAAGCTGATAGACCCGGTTTTGTATTCTCCAAGACTATTGTTGGGGGCCATAGAATTATTGAGAAACCAATTGGAGAACAAATTCCAAGAGTTTGTTGAAAACAAATGATACGAAATTATATTTGATTAATCAAACAAAATTTAAAAGCTGATGGATAAAATATTCATAAAAAGTCTTTTAATCATGAAATTATTGATTAATGATAATAACTTAAACAATCTATTGTTCCAGTTGATACTACCGGAGGAAGAACCTTGAAAGTAGCAGATGTAATGACAACAGATCTTGTGTGCGCAAAGGTACCAGGTACAAGAGAAGAATTATTCGCATTAATTCGAGAAACAGAAATGACAAGTTTTCCAGTAATTAAAGAAGACACTGATACATTAGTTGGTATCGTTACAGAAACCGACATAGTAAATAAACCATCAGAAACACAATTAGCTCTTTTAATGACTAGCAAACCCATGACAGCAGCGAAAAAAGATCTTATTTCAGATATCATTCCCATTCTAACAGATAATAGTTTCAGACAACTTCCCGTTATTTCTAATAAAAAACTGGTTGGTCTAATAACAATAGGTGATATTATTTCTAAAGTAATTGCCATAGCTTCTTCTGAAAAAACCATTGAAGAATATATGTCAAATAAAATTTTAGCTGTATGGCAAGAAACTCCTTTGCCGGTTTGTCAGAAGATAATGGAGTATTCAGACGCTGAAGCGGCCATTATATTTGATGATGCTGCTCAAATGGTTGGCATTGTAACCATGGTTGACTTTTTAAAATTCTTTGAAGCGATCAGTAGTGAAAAACGAAGTGAGATGACTGCTGGTGAAGGAAAAGAAGGTAGTTGGGATGCTGTTTCTACAATCATTGTCCACACCAAGGATTTAACTCTCCCAAATGTTCCAGTAAAAGACATCATGACAAAAGAAGTAATAACCACTTTCAGTAAGGCAACATTAAGTGAAGTCGCGAAAAAAATGACTAGAATGGCACTTTACCAAATTCCTGTGGTAGATGCGAAAGGTAACGTTGTAGGTATTATACGTGATTTTGACTTGTTGAAAGCTTATGCTGGGGAAACTAAGTAACTCATTTTATATCCCCGTTTTTTTTGTTTTTAGTCAAAAATGATGTAAAAACACAAAGAACGACAGAAAAAGATATATTTCAATATGTATGAATTTGTTCAATCACACACTACACATTGACTACAAAGGTGATCAAAATATGTCTAAAAAAACACAAAGTAACATAGTCTTCATAGGGTCAAAGCCAGTGATGTCTTATGTCTTGGCTTGTATTACTCAGTTAAACGAAGGCAACAATGATTTAATTCTAAAAGCTCGTGGAAGAGCTATTAGTCGTGCTGTTGATACTGCTGAAATTATTCGTCATAGATTTGTAACAGATGCTGTCATAAAAGACATTATTATTTCTACTGAACAAATCGAACGAAGCGAAGGTGGTACTGCGAATGTCTCCGCAATTGAGATAATTATCACTAAAAAGAAAGGAAAATAATCCCTTTCGTTTTTT
>DAOVHJ010000182.1 GCA_030671945.1 Candidatus Heimdallarchaeota archaeon | reverse complement strand
TGTAGTGAATTTATTTCTGTTCTAGTATGCATTTATCAATAATTAGATTCTAACTCGTTTTTGAGTTATTTAGAAAATAATTATATATGGTAGTTTTTCTTTTTCAAATTGTTTATGTTAAATAGATGAGGAGATATTAATGGCATCAATTGAAGATTATATTGTAGAGCAATTCACTCTAACAGATTCAGAAATACCGGGATTAGTAAAATTACTTACAAGTGCTTTCCAAGAAGATGAAGCTGCGGAAAAGGAAGGAGCAAGTATTGATCTTTTAGAGGATAATTTCGAGCTAATTTTTGGAGTTCCTTCCATTGATAAAGAAATGTTTGTACGAGCGAGAAATAAAACAACAAATGAAATTGTGGGATTTTTAGGTTCTATAAAACAAAGACTATCCATTGAAGGAAAAATCCATACTATTTCTCTTCCCTGCTGGCTTTCTGTGCACAGAGCTCATCGAAGGAAAGGGATTGGGAAAGCAATGGGTCGAAAAATGTTGGAAATGGTCATAGAAGGGGGTTATGATGCAGCTGTTACTTTTCATGATGCCAGTCAAAAAGGACTGGAAACCTCAAAAGCCGTCTCTCGAGATAGTGGAAAATCACTCGAATTATTGACGTTTATGAAGAGGTTCATCATTCGACCACTTCATGTAGAAGATGCTATGGCTGTTATCAAGATTCCAAGGATTGTAAAAGCGTATGTAAAAACAAAAGAAGGGGTTGGGAAAATCAAAAGCTCTCAAGTGCGTCTCCTCAAACCTAAAGATATCGATCAAATATGTGAGTTAACTGCTGACTTATCAAACAGAACTCAAATTGCTTTAGTTCAAGAATGCGAAGATATTAAATGGAAACTAAGTAATCCGAGAGTTTTATGTGTAGTTCATGAAAACGAGCAAGGACAGGTTGATGGATTCATTAATGCTTGGGAGTTCTTATTGGCCGGATTTGGGAAAGCTGTAAAGTTCGGTTGGATGGACACTGTTCATACATATAATTTACCTCAGAAAGAGGTTATCTCATTGGCTAATCTATTGAGTAGCGAAGCCAGAAAGCGAGGGTGGAAAGGTATTCAATCACCTTTCATTCCGTATTATGATGCTAAACCATTCAAGAAAGCAAATTTCATCTTATTCCCGAAGAAGATAGGCATGTACATATTTAACCTATCAAATATTGAATTGCCGAAAAAGGTTGATTCCATATATTTTGAATGGCGATGAAAGTAGGTTTCAGATTAGATAACAATCAGCTTTGCATAAAGTCTGTTATATGTCAAGGCAACAAACTTTATGTTTTCAAATTTTCATTTCATTATTATCAAGAAAACTCGTTGTATTGATAATTAAGAAGTGATTAAAATGAATATTTGTCCGTATAATGATGGTGACTTAGTGATTTTATCGCATAAGTATGAGATATTGAGTTGCCATTCACAAACTGAAACTTATTGGATTTTTGATGCGGTAAATTCCGAGACAAAGCAGAAAGTCGTGATTAAAGTCTTCATCAATGAAGGGTTTACTAGTATTGAAGAAACAAGAACCGCCTGGATAAGCGAAATCGAAAAACTTCAGACTCAAGCTGAATATCAAGGATTACCAATTCAATATATTGAATCAGAAGAGAAATCGGGAATAGGTTTATTGCAATTCATTATTGTTTTTAGTTATATCAAAGAAGCTGACGATCAGAAAGCATCAGAAATGGTCATGGCAATAGATGAAGGACCTAAAGAAATGGAAATTGAAGGAAAAGATGAGGAAGTAACACTCAAGGAAACTGATGACTTTGTGGAAGCCGAAAAAATAAAAGCTGAACTAGCTGAAGAACCAGCAGTTGAAGTATTAGAAATTGATTCAGCACCACCTGCACCAACTATTGCACCACCGACTTCTGGTCCAAAAGTAGGAAGAAGAGAAAGACTTTCCAAAAGGAAAGCTCCAATGAAAACAGCTGTTGTAGAAGAATTTGCAGAAGAACAGGAAGAAGCTTTAGAAGAAATAGAAAAACCCACGGAAGAATCGATTTCCAGCAGTCAAGCCATTGAAATTGCAGATGATTCAATGGAACTTGAAGATGAAGATTATGAATCAGAATACTTGAAACAAATCTCCATGGAATACTTTGATAGAATGAATCCTCAAAATTATTATCCAATGACTATCAGTATTTCAGACATTATTGCAGCGAAAAAAGCAGCAGTAGTCAAT
Source organism: Candidatus Heimdallarchaeota archaeon (assembly GCA_030671945.1). Lineage (GTDB taxonomy): Archaea > Asgardarchaeota > Heimdallarchaeia > JABLTI01 > JABLTI01 > JABLTI01. The sequence continues at coordinate 3,369 of DAOVHJ010000182.1, read as the reverse complement.
CCCATTACTGGTGAAAGAAAAATACAAAAACAAGCTGAAATAGAAGCGACATTAAAAGATCCCATTGTCACAATTCGTCCAACTATTCCCGGATGCAGCGTTGTACCTAGTGTAATTGATACTGATTTCAGTTACACCAAAGATGAAGTTACATTCTATATCACTCCAGGAGTTAAAGGAGAAATTCTCGGTAAAATCGAGTTCCTAAATGAGGGAAAAGCAATTTACTCCTATGATTTTGAAGCAAAGGTTGTAGATCCAAGATATGCTCGAGTAGTTGCTTTCTATGGAATTCTCATAAGTTTTCTTCCTAAGATAATAACTCTCTTGGGAGTTGACTTATGGCTCGGTACAACATTGAATGAACTTTGGGGTGTTGCGGAAAACACTGTCGGAAATATGAGTATTGCTAGTCTCATAGCAATAGGAGGAATAATCCCAGTTTTAGCTATAAGCATGTTAGTAGGTCAACGATTAAAACCAAAATCAAGCAGAATACAATACAAGCTTTCCGATTTTAGATTGAAGGATTTGAAACTTAAAAAGACAACTTAACGAAAAATAACGAAAGAAGTTTATAAGAACTGAAAAAAACTGTTTAAATAGGGATTTGTTTTGTTTCTTGTGAGAGAAAAATGGGGGAAATAAAACAACAAGAAGAAACAGGAGAAATAAGGAAGGAAAGCAAATTAGTATTCTTTCTTCGAAGCAACAGATTCACCTATTTTCTTTCATTTGTATTGGCATTAGGTGTATCTTGTGTTCTCATCTTTGTTGTTGCCAGTAAATACATTATTGTCACTTGGGTTACTGGAATAATCATTATTTCTACAATGACAATAACTTTATCGTTTTTTATATACATCCCGACTAAGTATTTTACCAAGAAAAATTGACTTGTTAATCTGATAGCGATTCGCCACATTCCTCACAATAATTTCGGCTAATTGGATTTGCTTCGCCACATGTTTTACAATAAACAGTTGGTGGAGGTGGTGGAGGAGATTCTTCTTTTTCTTTCGTAGAAAAATCCAATAGGCGAGAAAGAACAGATGATTTCTTTGATGAATGAGCAGACAGATTATCCGGTGGAGGAGGTTTCTTAAGTTGTGGGGCTAATTTTTGATAGTAGTTTTGATATTCTTCTATTATTTCAGAATCAGTTACTCGATATTTTGCTTGCCCGACTCTCCCAATAAGACCAGTATTAAGCAATTCACTTAAAGCTTGTTTGATAGCACTATTAGATAATTTAGTATATTCTTGGATCTCTTGCCAAGTTTCCATCCCTTCAACTATAACGGCTTCTAAGACTTGCCCCTTCCAAGTACCATGAAACTTAGGTGTAGTACTCACTATAACCCCTCATAATTTCTAGTATACATACGATTTCGAAATTAATTAGTTTTGTTCTTAGGAATGTAGTTGTAAATCATAATTCATAGGCACAATTCGCGCATTGTTTCAGATCTAAGGTATGAGGTGTACCACAATTAGGACAATATTTCTGCTGTTGCGGTTGTTCGACTGTATATTGAATAGTTGTGTCAGGAGTTAATGCTTCAGATTCTTTCTTTCTTTTTGATGAAACAAGAGCGGTTATCAAAATTGTAAGACAAGCAAATGCACAAGATGCGGGGAGTAAAGTGTACAGTAAAGTCAGTCCTACCCACGTATCCCACCAACAGATACCAATCCAAATGGCAATAGAAGCCACAACAACAACAAAGCTAATTATAGCTGCATAAGTAACAGGATTTCTTTTTTTCTTTGACAATAATCTACCCTCCAAGATTCAATAAATCCTAGATAATAAAAAACTATCGAGAAAAGACAAGAAATAATGAAGTTAAGAAAAATCAATAATCTCATATAAGTTTGAATGGGTTGATTTTTCTCTTAAAAGCTCTCCTCAGCATCCAGAAAATCAAATTCTTTGGTGGTTTCTTGATTTCTTTTGCTTTTCGAGGGACAAGACTCAGTGCTTCTTCAGGGCATACGAGAACACAAACACCGCACCCTATACAAGTATCATCAACAACGCATTTATCGTCTTTAATTTCTAACAACTTGAGTTGACAGCGATCAGCACACTCACCACAGCCTGAGCAAGCGGTTTCTTCAAGACTCAAAATGTAATCAGATTTCACAAATGCATTGGGTCTTCCAAATTCGTTTACTGCTCGGAAAACATTACAACAACAAACACAGCAGTTACAAATGTACGGGTGACCCGAAGCAACATTCATTGAGGTATGAATTAATCCTGCATCTTGAGCTTCTTTCAGATAATCAAGAGCTTCTTGCATTGTTATCGGTTTAGTGGTATTACTGAAATCAAAGGCATTTTCTTCATTCCAAGTTTCTATACACACACTTATGGGATACTCGCAACGATTATCAATCAAACCTTGATGTACTCGACAAGTGCATTTTCTAATACCCCAACTTTTTGCATTGAGAATTATTGTTGCAGCTTCACTATGAGGGTGAACTTTAAGGTCTGTTTTGATGGCTTGCTTCACCGGAATGACTCGAAAAATCGGAGGATCCGAAGTAAAAACTATATCACCACGACTCTTCTTGAAATAATCTTCCATTAAAAGAACTAGTTCCTTATTGTTACGATTAATCTGATCTTCATAAATACCAGGAACAAAAGGTAGAAGAGCATAATGCTTTCCTTTCTTGTTTCTGAACACTCGAACTTGACCTTTCTTAAACATTGAATCAAGTCTTTCTGTGAGCTCACTAGCAGGCATCTTCAATCGCTTCGACAGCTTCTTTATAGTCTCGCCTGGGAGTTTTAATTTACTAGCTAATAATGCCTCTTCTGGTTTGAAGATCCATTTGAGAACCTTTAAGTGAGTCCCGTCTTCAACGGCCGGAAATCCATTTGGAACCAAGTTCAATGTTTCTGCTAAAATAACATACGGATCATTGCTTCTTTTGCTAGCTTTAGCCATTGATTTTAACACCTAAGTCAAAGTTCAGAAATATAAATCCTAATTGAAAACCTAGATTATATTCAGAAATATATATCTAAAGTTAGCAACTTTTGGAACATTATAACTCTTGTTATACAGAGTGTTTTTGATGTATTTATGTTTGAAATCCTTGCTGATCGAAGTATTCATGAAATTCTCTTACAATTTCTCCTTCAAATTTGACTACTATACAAATTGGGAATTGAAAAGATTTATTTGTCGCAGCAAATGTTCCTGAGACAGATCCTTCAGCACATACCCAGTTATCTTGACCGAAAACATTCGCAAATTCAAATTGAGCATCAGGAATTCCTTTAATAAATTCCTCATAACCTTCACGAATGACTTTACGACCTTTAAATTGTTGTTTACGAGCTGCAAC
>DAOVHJ010000078.1 GCA_030671945.1 Candidatus Heimdallarchaeota archaeon | reverse complement strand
TCGGCAAAAGAGGTTCCAACTGTGAAATTATCTGCATTGTAATCCATTGGTTGCGAGAAAATATCATGTCCTGCATCCCAGATGTATACAGGTGGTTGGGCAGAAATGTCAGCATTATAAGCAAATCCTAGTTTGGCCCATAGTGGATGAGCAGCATCATTATCTACATTAAAACACGACATTATCATGTGTCCACCGGTATCAATGTATTCGATTATTTCGTCATAGAATGCTTCCAAGCCAAAATAATTTGGATTATCAACAATTACTAAATCCCATGGATAGAGATTGAGTGATAAATTCCAATAATCAAATGGACCAGTAGGAATACCACCTGTTAAGAAGTATTTTACACCTAAATCATTTAATGCTAAAGCAAGTGGAGTTCGATAATAAGAGGGACTGACGTACCAATCTGTGTAGATTAAAACATTCGCTCTTGCGGATGTGAGCCAATTTGCTACGTTTAGTAGAAATTGTCTATTGTCAGCTAGATCCAAATTACCACTATCAGATTGCAACCAATTTATATCTGATGTAAGAAGAACTCGTCCTTCACCAAATTCACTACCTGCTACAACAATGTTTCCATCGGGAGCATCAGTCCAAATCGGATAAGCAGAACCGGTTATGTTTATATAACCATGATATGGCATTGTTATTCCCAAAGGAGTATCTTCAGTTGTTGGATGAAGAATAAAATCTGTGAAAGTTGTAGTGCCTAAATAACCTGCAGAGAGATTAAGTGATAATCCAAATGGAGCCAATAAATGATTTGTTATTTCATTTTGCGCTGTAAACCATGGTTGGAATGGTCTATCACCCATTGCGAGAAGTGAACCACCACTTGCTATATATTGTTCAATAGCAACTTGATCGCCAACTGTGTAATTAAAGTCAGGAGTGTTAATTATTAACATATCATATTGTGCTAACCTATCTAATGTGAAATTATCACCAGCAGGTGCTGGCCAGAGTTTATCAACAGTATATCCATTAGCTACTAGATAGTCTCTAGTACCAGGATAATACCCAGGATTTAGTGAAAATGGATCCCAACTATCAAGACTAAGTCGTGGTTGATGTGAGTGATCAAAAGCAATTCGTCCTTTTGGACGTGGAGCTAACCAATCAACGGAATCGAGAATCAATGGATTTAGTCCTAGCATGATTTCATTTACTAAATCGTGTGAAATTGTTACAACTTTTCCTCCCCGATCTGTAGGATCAAAAGCAAGAGCAGTAACATAATTAGCATCATCTGGTGAGTGTGCTACTATAGTGCATTCACTAGCAATAGCTGATGTTGAAAGTGCAGCCCAATCCCACGCGAAGTAATTGTAAGCAGTCCATCCTATATGATCATCAATAGCATAAGCTTTTCCAATTGGGTGTCGAGTAGTTATGTTGAAGCCATAACCAGCATAATCCCAATAAACAGTATAACCATCTGTTCCAATTGCTTCTGGTGGTAAAATACCTAAGTGATGTAAGACTGAAACTGAACCATCAAAAGACAATATTCCTCCACCGGCAAGCCAAAAGTCCATCACCATATTTACAATGTTTTCTCGTGGCAAATTATCAGGCATTATAAATACATCAAAATTTGCTGTGGATAATGCACGATTGAGAATATCTGGTGCATGTAAAACAGAAACAGAGATTCGTTCATTTAGACTCAAAATTTCAGCGAGTCCTGTGACATTATTATTAATATCTCCTCCTGTAGCATCATAAGCAGGTGCTGTTGAGTTTGGTTCGTCATATATTGCTACACGAACTTCTCTTGTATCCGGAAATGGAAATGCACTATCTGGTAATAAAGAACCAGAATATGGATCCGGATTATTATCAAAAGTGAAACTACTATTAGTAATTTCTGCACTAAGAGTTCCGGTATATACATTTCTTATTGCTGAACTCTTCATAGGAGTTGCTAGCAAAAGAAGAGCAAAAATGAAGAAAATAACAAGAACTCTAGTCTTCCCTCTAAAAGTAAAATTACTTTTTAACAATTTTCTATACCTCAAATCTTTAAAGAAACTCAATTCTCAATAGCGAAAATCTGAATTGAACGTTTCATTAGTTTATAATATAACATATATATCGAGGTTTTATATTAATAATTGTTCTTTATTAACTTTCAAGAGAAACATCAATCCTTCTTAGAAAATAATGTACAACATTTCTCGAAAATTCTTTGTTTACTAGGTTTTAGGAGGATAGCTGGGCTTGCTGTGTAAGTATTATAAGAAACTAATTTAACAAAGTAGGTTCTCTGGTTTACTATGATTTGTGTGGATATTAGTAAATGCACTGGTTGTAAAAGATGTGAGACAGCATGTGCTTTCTTTCACACAAAACAAGTAAGTAATCATCTTTCCCGAATCAAAGTTCTGAATTTGTACGAAAATGGAATTGATAGTCCAGTTGTTTGTCAGCAATGCAATGAGCGATATTGTATAAATGAATGTCCAAATGAAGCGTTGAGTATTGGGTCTTTAGTCGAAATTCTTGTAGATATGGATGTTTGTTCTTTGTGTGCTAATTGTGAGGATGCATGTCCGATTGGAGCAATTCAGCTTTTCAATGATGAGGTCCTTGTTTGTAATCTCTGTTCTGGAGATACGGAATGCATTATGGCATGCACTGAAGAAGCATTATCTTTTGAAACACAAGAAGAGAATTCTTCTCTATCAGAATATAAGTTAACTTCGGTTAAGTTAACACCAAGTCAAAAACGATTTGAGTATGTCAGAAAACAAGGAATCGAGTTGCGAAAAACATGGAGGGAGAATCGTGCTTAAGTATGGTTTTGGTGGGAAATTACTCAGAGTTAATCTTACAGAGAAGATTTTCAAAATCGAGAAAATTTCTTCTAGTTGGATTAAACCGCTTATCGGAGGAAGAACAACTAACACCCAGAGACTCTATGATGAATTAGATCCTAATTGTGATCCATTGGGAGAGGATAATATAATCATTTTTGGAGTGGGACCATTAACTGGTTCTATTCTACCTGCTTCGGCATACTTTATTGTCACAGCAAAGTCGCCTTTGACTGGAATTTTAGGAGATTCCGCTGCTGGTGGTTCTTTTGGTCCGGAAATGAAACAAACAGGTTTTGATCAGATTATAATTACAGGGAAAGCAAAAGGACTACTTTATTTGATGATTACTGACAAAGAAGTAGAATTCATACCAGCTACTAATTTATCTGGAAAAACGATTGTTGAAACAACTTGCTATATCAGAAAAAAACACAAAGATTATGCAATACAAGTAGCAGCAATTGGTGCAGCAGGTGAACACCAAGTTCTTTATTCAACCATTGTCTCAAGTGGAAACCGAGTGAACGGTCGCACAGGAATGGGAGCTGTTTTAGGTTCAAAAAATCTCAAAGCGATTGCTGTTCGAGGTTCAAGTCCAGCTGAATATGCAAACCCAACTATTCTCAAACAAGAATCTGAGAAAATTCATTCAGCAATCATGAAACACGATGAATATACCAAAAGATACAATTTAGGAACTACTATGCTGATGAATGATTTGAATAGCTTAGGTATTCTGCCTACTAATCATTTTCAAGATGGTGTTTGTGATTACATAGAAAAAATATCTGGAGAGAAACTAGCAAATACCTACAAAGTGAAGAATAAATCGTGCTTCAATTGTAATCTTCATTGCTCAAGATACTACATTTGTGAGAACCAAGAAGCAGAGGGGCCAGAGTACGAGACTTTGTGCAGTTTTACTTCTAAGATTGGGAGTGCTGATCTTCCTTTTGCTCTTGAGATGAATTACTGGTTAAATCAAATGGGATTGGATTCCATCTCTACCTCGGAAGTTATTGCTTGGATCATGGAATGTCAAGAGCGAGGATTAATTCAACCAGATGATTTAGAAGGTCTTAAACTTACATGGGGAGATACTGATAAGGTTCGTGAAATTGTAAAGAAAATTACTTTTAGAGATGGAATAGGAGATAAACTAGCAAATGGTGCTAGAAATCTTTCGAGAGAATTTAGTGAGGAAGCTCAAAAACTTGTTTTACATGTTAAAGGGTTAGATGTAATTAATGGTGATCCAAGAGGGATCAAGGCTTACGGATTAACTTATGCAATTGCTTCTCGAGGTGGGGACCATCTTCGGGCAGAACCATTTTTCGAATTAACCAATCGAAAAGAAGAAGCCAAAAGAAGATTCGGAACTGAAAAAGCAGCAGATCGATTATCAGAGGAAGGGAAAGCAGCTCTTGTTGTCTATTCGGAAAAAATTGCTCTTCTAACAGACAGCATGACTATGTGCAAAAATATTGGTCTCTGTATGGACATCTTGAATTTTGAGAATATTACTGCTCTTCTCAATGCTTGTACCGGATTGAATTATACTCCAGATTATTTGCAAAAAATCATGAATGATTCAATTGATTTACAACGAAAACTTAATGAGAAATTTGGAATTACTCGAGAGGATGATACACTTCCTGAAAGATTTGTTTCTGAATCCTTGAAACGTGGTCCTACTAAGGGTTCAACAGTTGATATTGATAAGATGGTAGATGAATACTATAAACTACACAACTGGAAACATTAGCTCCTAAATTCTTAAAATGCCTATTTAGTTAGTTTGTTTTATAAAAATTGTTTTGAAAGAAGGTCGCGAAGTTTGTGTCCTAATCCAATAATTTTTTCCCAAACTTCAGGTTGGTCTTCAACGCGAACGCAAAGATCAGCTGAAATCTTTACACCAGATCCATACAATCTAGCGCCGCTCATTTTACAGAAGTCCCCTTTACCACATGTAAGGCATGGTACATTTCCTCTGATCTTGATCTTGCTAACAACTTCCATATTCTCCATTTCCATTTCCCTTGCAATAGCATTCAACACTTCGTCTCTAGACGTCATGACTCTTCTGGCGCGTTTAGAAAACAGATAACTTTTAGGAACAGCAATACCGTTTACTATGATGACGACATACTTGCCTGCATTGAGATTATGTTCATGTCGCATAGACCACAAACGTTCAAGGAATGCCTTCGTAAAACCATCAATCTGGGCATATGGACAATAAGCACCTATGACAAGGGCTTGTGCTTCTTTAACTTTTTTTGCAAGAGCAGGAAAATCATCGTCGACCTTACAGATGTTATCTTTAACACATTCTTTACAAGCACGACAAGGCCTTACATTGATTTCGCTGAGTTTCACAAACTCTGTCTGGAGTCCACTGGCATCCAGAACTGCTTTTACTGCTCGATCGGTGTTACTATTTTTTATTGGGCTACCAGATATGCCCAAGATTTTAAGACCCATTTAAATTCAACTTCCTTTCGATAATTCGTGAATAATCAAGTTCAGTATTACTAATGACTACTCTAAGAGGGGAAAGACTAATATCTAATTTAAATTCTTTTCTCCAGTGAATTATCTCAAGTGATAAGATGGTAGACGAATATTATAAATTACACAATTGGAAAGATTAGTTCCTAAAATCTTATAATGACACATTGTAAGTTAGTTTTATGAAAATTGCTTTGTTATTTTTCTCTGGCACAGGTGTCACAGCAAAATATGCTTCAGATATTGCTAGCGGATTCTTGAAAAGTGAACACTCTGTGGATCTTTTACGTATAAAAAGAAAAAGCACCTTTGACCTTACCGGATATGATTTATTTGGCATTGGAGCACCTGCTTACTCATACCGTGCCCCCAGAATTGTAACAAGGATTTTGAGAAAACTAGATTTCAAAGGAAAACCATTCTTTGTTTTTTCAACAAGCGGAGGAGTCCCCGGAAATACTCTTTGGAATTTATATATGGCTGTTTATCGTAAAGCTGGTCTATTTTTAGGGTCAATAGAGGGTTTTGGAACAACCAATATCAAATCTTGGATGCCTAAAATAAGTGATACAAAACGCAAACTCGGCGGTTTGACTAATCATGATTGCGAAATGGCTCAACAGTTTTCTGAAGTAATAATGGGTCGACTTGACAGTTGGCAGAAAAATCCGGATAAAGGGGAAATGCAAAGTATCGTTCCTGAAGCTAATTTGGGATATTATATTTGGGCTGGATTCTTTACCTGGCGTTTTATGATGGCATTTTATGTTGGTATCAAATTTCTAGATAAAGAAAGATGCAATAGCTGTAAACTTTGTGCGACACGTATTTGTCCTAGCGGAGCGATAACACTGAAAAGGAATGATATACCAAGATTCAATGAATTCCTCTGTGTCGGATGTTCTGGTTGTGTGAATTTATGTCCAAAAGATGCTATTTGGACCTTTAGATCAAAGAATCATCAACAATATGATCTGTATAAAGAATACATCCTAAAGAATTAGCTCAATATAACAACGGTATCTAAAGACCTCATCAACCATGACCCAAAAGGAAAGGCAATAACTGTAACAACGCAAGCACTTGATAAACCTATTAATAGTAATCCTGCCCACCAACCAATAAGATAGAACCAAACAACTCCAAAGACAATCCTTTCACTAGTTCTCCAAGTATGATGTGACTCCCGATTAAATGAAAAGACCATTTCAATCCGATCAAGCATCCAATACCCTACAGGAGTAGAAAAGACCAGAGCAATAAAAAAAATCGCAAACAAGTACCAAATGATGGAAATCCACCAACCGAAGAGTGCTGCCCAAAGTATTCGAATAATTAAATTTGCGATTAAATCTTCCAAAATTGCATTCCCAAAAGAAGGTAAGTGTTTTTTTATTTAAAGGATTATTGGATGAGAAAAAACAACTAATTAGTTTCTATTTTTACTTGAATACCTAATTCTACTAATTTTCTGAAGAAATATTTCTCAACTTCGGCTTCTTTCACTGTCCTTCCAAAAGTAATGTTGAGGTTATCACCAAAACTTGTGATAGAACAACCAGTATTAATTGTTGAACTAGGAGCCAAGAGTAAATCAAAGCTCTCGATTTCATTCGCAAAAGCTTCTGGCATAGTAACCTTTCCGATATTGCTTAGTTTTCCGGAATACAATTGTTCTCCCATCTTTTGATAGAGTAGTCCACCTAATAATCTCTTAAGAAAGAGCGGGATGATTCTCATGAGGGGGAATAATTGACCTTTAACATTCCTAGAAATAGATTGTGTGATAGTCTTTGTAGCAACTTCTTTTCTAATCGAATGATGTACTAAATGTAAAATCTCATTGAAACTATATCTACCTAGTTTAGGATTTAGTTCAGATGAAACCATAAGTGAAAAATTCCTCATGGTCTTAGAAGGATAAAGATTCCTTAAATTAACTGGTACTGCAACACGTATCGGTTTCATATTTCTTTTTCGTTGATGAGCAGGTAAATTGTATAAAACTGATTGAAGAGCATCCATATAAGCAGAAGTTAATAATTCAGTTATTGTTACTTTTTTCTCTCGAGAAATTTTAAGAATCTCTTTCACTGACACAGCGCCAGTTGTCACATGATATTTCTTTTTTTTCTCGCTAGTTAAAGGAGGTTTGAAAGCAACTCCATAAGATTTCGGAAATGGAAGCTTTTCACGATAATTTCTTTTATATGCACATTCAAATTCTTCGGAATCAGGTACTTGATTTGGCCGGAAAATGTCACCCCAATCCTCTGGATTAATTCCACGTAAATGCAAATATTCAGCAACAAGAGCTTTGAGGAAGATCAATCCGCCAGAACCATCGGTTAGACTGTGATGGAACTCAACGGCAATACGATTGAAGTAGGCTTTCACTCTAAAAGGAAAGACACCACGACTATAAACTGGTAATCTTTGACAAGGATATTTGGTTTCAGCAACAATCTTAGGATCGTTCTGGTTTTTCTCCCAATAAGCCCAGAAGAAACCCTTTTTGAGATTAACATCAAAATACGGGAAACGAACTATAATACGATTTAAGGCAGTTTGGAGGTTCTTAACATTAATTCGGTGTTTTAGATTACAAGATAATCTGAACATACTAGGGGATTTATTACTACTAAGAAGACTGTAAATAGTAGCAGCATTATCCAACTTGTACCATTTGCGAACCTTTAGTTGATCATGTAACTTTGGTACAAAGTTTCTATCGTATTCGGATATAATTTCTGCCAATATAAGAGCTATCCCTGTTTTATGGATAGAGTGTTCATTACTGGGACTAAAATAAACCTTTGTATATAGTATTTTATCAAGCCAAATTAGTGCTGAACAACTTTTTTATTTACTGAAATCATTCAAATTATAGTCTTATCATTATTTGAAATGATAAAAAGGGTGGAAAATTATATGAATTTTAGAAAAGTGTATGTTAGTGTAATTATTCTTATTTTGACGATGGTTTTTATTCCCAAATATAATCAATTAACGATTACAAACACTACAAATCATCTGAGTTCCATAACTGCACAAGGAAAACCTCCTGTGAACCCAATAACTATTGAAAGTGTAACTGATACAACACTTCTTGGTGAGTGGGATGAAAATTATGGCCAACCACAAGATGTTGAAGTAGTGGACAATATTGCTTATGTAGCTAGTTACTTTGGTGGTTTAGTTACTATGAATGTAACAACACCGAGTAATCCTATCATACTAGATTCTTATGATTTGGATTTTGCAGCAAGAGCGATAAAAATTGTTGATGATATTGCTTATGTTGCGTTTTCGCAATGGGGAACATGTATGTTCAATGTCAGTGATCCAAGTAATATTGTCTATCTCAACAGATTTCTACTTGGTGGAATTCACTATGATGTTGATGTTGGAGATAATGATGTCTTGTATAATGCAGCATACAATGGAGGAATGGATATTGCAGATGTTTCTAATCCAGCAAGTCCTTCAGTTATCTATGAATACTCAAACAATTCAAGAACTACCTATTCAGTGCAAGTGTATGGTGATTTAGCATTCATAGGTTATACAGGATGCTTTGATATTTTGAATGTCTCGAATCCTGCAAGTCCTGTTTTTGTTTCATCATTCTTTAGTTCTGGAATGTTTTACTATGCAGAATATGATGGTCAATATTGTTATTACAGCGCTGGCTATGGTGGACTATACATCATAAATTTAACAGACATCTATAATCCAGTTGAAGTATCAAAGTTTCAAGAAAATTCTGAAAGCTTCAAAGAATCATACAAAATGGGCAGTAATCTGATACTCTCAAACAATTCAGCCATAAAAGTGCTAGACATAGGTAATTTGTTTACCCCAACAAAAATAAGTGA
>DAOVHJ010000334.1 GCA_030671945.1 Candidatus Heimdallarchaeota archaeon | reverse complement strand
GATGTTTTAAATCCCATAGCACCTGATAGGGATCCAAGAGAGATATGGGACGATCTAACTCAGAAGTATGCGAATCAAGCAAGAGCTGTTTTTAATCATGATGGAGATGCTGATAGAACGTTTCTTTTGAAAACACCTGGTGTAGGTAAAGATACAATAGTCGATAATCAGGAAGAATCATTCACAACAGGGTTAATCGCTGAATCAAAAAGCAGAAAATCGGATGCCTACATTCTTGTCCAAGAAAGAATATCATTAATCATGCTTTCCGCACTATCTGAAATAACGAAAAAGGTGTATGCAACAGCTCAAGGAGAACCCGCTTTCTTCTTAGGTGTTACCGAATTACTCACAAGAGATCCAGACATGCTCCGAATATCTGGAGCAGATTACACTAATATTTTCTTTAACAAAACGCACCCAATATGCATGAAGTCACCTTTTCAACAAGCACTTTGGTTGATGAACTGGTTCACAAACAATAGCCAATTACCGAAATATCCATCCGTAGATGTAGTAAGAACACAAATAGATATGGTGAAATTCGATTATCCACAAAGACTTCAGAAAGTGTTAAAGTCTACAGAGGAAATAAACAAATACTTCAATGAACAATTCCAAGTAATTTACCACTCATCAATTGATGGTCAAAACCTCATTCTAAAAGATAAGAAAGAAAACATGCTGATAGTGAGTATTAGACCAAGTGGTACAGGCAGATATACAAAAGTCTTCTCAGAAATAGGTCTTGGAAAATCAACGAGCAAAGAAAGAAAAATAATAGCTGAAGAAGTAAACAAAACTATTGAAAAAATAATAACCAAATAAAAGAGAAAGATGGGCACCACAAAGAGTGGTGCAACTAATTGTTTTCTTGAGGGTTTCAAACATTAGGGAATCCTAGTAATCATGTCCGTGAATCCGCAGTAGCTGCGAGAAAAATGAAATAACCAATAACACATATTCCTATGGTTCCAACTAGGATCGCTAAGGCAATCAGTACCCAAGCCCATACTGCTAAAGCCATTTGTTACACCTTAAAATATAATGATAATAAGTAAATACTCACGATATAAGAAGTTTTCAGTCTTGAAAGAAGTGGCAGGCCCGGACGGATTCGAACCGCCGATCTCTCGGTTGCTTCAGCACAATCGCATGAGCGTGCTTCCGAAGCCGAGTATTCTATCCGGACTGAACTACGGGCCTACAAGAATACAAAATTATTCGTTGTTGTAGGTCAAAATCTTTCTCTATTTAATATTTTTCGTGACTTGTATTTTGATAATTCTTTTAAATAATGTTCATTATTAGTTTTATTGAGGGAGACTGTTTAGATGAATGCAGAAGCAATTACACTTTTAGCTATCTTTTCGACTTTATTTTTACTGCACAGATAAGATTCATTAGACGATTCATTAGGCTGAAAGAAAGATATGATAATATTCCTGGAGTGTTGCTTTTATCGAACTTTTCAATTTGTTGTTGTGAGATTTGTACTTGTTGTGGCGATGCCGCTTTGGGTGGTAATGTAGAAGAAACTCATGAACAAAAAGTTGCAAGGCAAAGAAGAAGAGATGAGAAACGAAGAGAAGAAATGGTGCGTTCACAAACAGCATTACGGTTGAATGAAATTGAAACGGGGAATCTGTAGATGGATCGATAAAAAAAGACAGAGAAAACGAAATCAAGAAATTAGTTGGTACTAAGCAAAAGACCAGCTTACAGTGGATAAGTACTATCGCATTGATTCCAATTGAAACTGTGATTGAAATACTTACAGAAGATCCAAATTTCATAATTAAAGATGATTATGTGTTTTACCAGAAAATGCTTGGAAAGAAAGAATCAACAATACCTGCTGATAAAAGGGCAAGTCCTCAAGAATTGAGAGAAAAAGAGGAAAAAATTGCTAAAGGAATTTGCCCAATATGCAATACTCCCCTTGAACCTGACTGGGAATTTTGTCCTAACTGCGGGTATGTACTCAAATAAGAAAAAATCTCTTAAACAAATTTCAATGAATCGTTTCCATATTTATATGACTCGTATTTTGATAATTCTTTTAAAGAATAATCATCATTAGTTTTAATGAGGGAGAATATCTCAATGAATGAAGCAATAATTGCAGCAGTAACTTTCTTTTTGACATTATTTTTACTTGTACAAATAAGATTCTTTAGACGATTAAGAAAATTGAAGAGTAACTATAATGGTATTCCAGGGGTGTTTTTTCTATCAGATGCTCTCGATGGATTTCTATCGTTCTTAAATTGTTGTGGTGAAGCTACGGAACCAGAAATGGACTTCAAAACAGATTTTGAACATGATGAGGAAAAAACAAAGAAAGCTTTGGTTGAATATAAAGCTAGAACCAGGCAATCCAAAAAAACAGAAGGTTTAACAGAAAAAAGATCTCTGTCAATGGAAGAGGAAAAAGTCAAAGTCATAGATTTGGTAAGCAAACGGCAAAAAACAAGCATAATGTACATTAGTAATAGAACATTGCTTCCGAACGAAATAATCATTGAAATAATATCGGAAGATCCTGATTTTATAATTGAAGATGAATTTGT
Source organism: Candidatus Heimdallarchaeota archaeon (assembly GCA_030671945.1). GTDB lineage: Archaea > Asgardarchaeota > Heimdallarchaeia > JABLTI01 > JABLTI01 > JABLTI01. The sequence goes on along the minus strand of DAOVHJ010000334.1, from coordinate 318 downwards.
GATAAACAAGAAAATGCCTGTTAAAAGAACAATAAAAACCCAAGAAATGAAACGAATTGAAGACAAAATAGCTGCCGGGTTTTGTCCAGTATGTGGTACTCCCCTTAAACCTGACTGGGAATTTTGTGCTAATTGTGGGTACGTTCTCAAATAACGCAAAATGATCTGAAATTCTATAGAAGGAACAAATTCCCTCTAATAAAAGTGACTTGTAGTAAGTTTTAAATGCACAACTAATGGTCAGTCAAAGTAATACTAGAAAAAGCTTAGGAGAATGTTAAATCATTGTCAAAACCAACTATCGCAAGACCAAAATCG
>DAOVHJ010000219.1 GCA_030671945.1 Candidatus Heimdallarchaeota archaeon | reverse complement strand
TTAAAACTGCAATAATTACTCCTAATGAATTTAGGAAAGGAACTAGCACTGAAGCAAGAATAGCACAGAGAACAGTAGCAATTACAAACCAAATTACAATTGATCTAACAGAACAACTACTTAATTCCTTAACGTCTTGAAATGAGGGAACAGAATTAACTGCAATCAAAAAGCCAAAGATGTAGAGAAAAGAAGACAACAAGACAAGATTACTTTCTAGCATTAACCCAACAGCACCTATTAATGATCCCAACAACAAACCAAGTCCCATTGGAACGAGTACTAATGAGGTAAACAAAATATCCCAACGATTTGTTTCTTCGTGGGTGAATTTCAATCTAAACGGATCACATTCCTGAACTTCAATCTTAAAGATCTTTGACAAAACAAATTTCTTCAAGTAGAAATTAACGGTATATCCAAGAAAACCTATGACTCGAGCACCTTTCTCTCCGAAAATAAATGTCAGTACCCACTTGAAGAGTAATCCAAGCAACCAAAATAATAGTATTAATTCTATTGATTTATACAATACTTCTAGATTAAATATTACAACCATATTTCAACACCTTTAGTTTTAATTAAGCCCTTAGGGGCTGTCTTTCCTCCATTGATTCTTCTTGAGTTTCCATAGTTGAGTTTTTGATATAATCAATTTCATCCTCAGAAATATCTGGAAAAGCATCAAATCTCTCTGGTTCTAAACCAATGTTCAATATCAAGAGGATTCTTTCTTGACCTTTCACGAGATGTAGGTTCAGATTTTCGAAATCTATATCGAACTTCTTTTTCATTAAGAGGATTGTTCTTTCAATTTCCTTAACGAGTTTCGTAGCTCGTTCTTGTAAATCACTTGATTTCTTTGCTTCAGTCATTTTTCGGATAACAAAAAAGCATCCTTCTCGACAATCTTGTATTTGTATTCCCTCTTCTTGTAGGAAATCCCAAATTGAGCTGAGATTGACAAAATTTGTAATCCACTCTACTCTTAAAAGAGAAATTCCAACAAGGTGATTTTTCTTCGTGAATAATACTATAGATTGATTATTGCTACTAATTGGTGAAGTTTTATTTTTAGCTCTCCCGAAACCAAAGCCAGTTACCTTCCTACCTAATCTCTTCTCAAAAATCGGTTGCAATAATAATGAAGCAAGAATATAGGTTCCAAGAATGACACCTATGGTTATTCCAAGGAGCTTGGTTATCGCTAAAACAATGACAAATACAATAAATGTAATTACGGAATTAAATATCGCTGGTTTTAGTAATGCAATTGCTTTTCCAAGTTTAGCTTTTAATTTATTATTTGATAATCTACTGCTAATATCAGTTGTAGGATTTGGATTTTCTATCACAGTTGTTTGTTCATTACTCATATCTAATCATCCTCAAAATCAAATGTTTCTTCGATGTCATCATCGTCGTCTCCTGCAGTCAAACCTTCTGGATCTAGAATGTTAATATCTTCATCATCTAGAATATTGATATCAACTTCTCCTGGAAGTTTTTTCCATTCACGATATTTCAAAATAGAATAAGGCATTATCCAAAGAAAAAGGATAACTACTCCCACAATAGGAATCGATGGCCACTGGAAGAATGGAATTTCTAAATCACTAAAACCAAAACCACCTTGTGATTCAGAAAAATCAATGATACAACTGGTTATTGTTACGTTGAAATCTGAACCCCACAAATTATTACTATAAATTACGAATTCTATCGAATAAAAATTCGAACCAATTGTAGGAGAGAATTGAGTTTCAGCATCAAGAGTATTTTCTGATGTTTCGTTTTTTTCAAATGGATGGGTTGTATCACTAGAATCGAAAAAGGTTAGTGAAACACTTATTTCACCTATTATTTGCAAAGTAATTTCAAGATCACAGGTACTTTTTTCGAGTAAAGTATTATTTTCAATTGTTATTGGTATGTAGCTTCGTAATCTTAGTCCGCTCAAAGAAGACATTCCACTTTGTTTTTCCGGATAAACTTGCCCCGTATATTGACCATATGTATCTAACAGGAGAGCTTTTCCAATCATTATTCGCGAAGTATCTTTTATTGTTAATGTACCAGAATCACCACTAGACAACTCATTTGTACAGCTTACATTTAAAATCAAAGTATTACTATAAATTCGTCCTTCAGAATTCAATGGAATAGCAAATTGTCTAATTTCTTCTGCATCATCTATAGGAATTATGGAACGACTTAAGGTTGATTCAAAAGGTTGGAGATTGAATTCTCCAGCAAACGAATATCCAGGGCTTTCTGGTCGATCACCTTCTGAAGTGAATTCTAAAATAAGGAATGCTGGACCAATGTTATTAAGATCAAATGTTTTGTTTATTGATAATTCAAATGTCCCTTTACCATCCCAAATCAATGAATTTGCGAAAATTCCAATATCATTAAAACTATACTCTTGTAGAGTACTATTCTCTAGCAAATTCTTTTGTTCTGCTTGATTGGTAAATGCGGATGTGTTTATTGCAAAGAACAAATTAAGTATAACAATCAATATGATTACAAATCTAAATGATTTCTTAAGAAAGCGAAAAGCTAAGATTTTTTCTTCTTTCTTTTTATTCGGAATTTCTTAACATCCACCTTTCTGTTTAAACGTTTGATCAATTTCCTCTGCGATTTCCTTAAGACTAATTACTGTAGACTTCAACGATTCAGATTCCTCTTCTTGAGCTAAAATCTTCATTTGTTCTTCTTTTGGCAATAGTCTAATGTCAATTTCTGTAGTTAGACTTGACAAATCATCGATTGTTTTCTTCATTTCACCATTTTCATCCGGAAGCAACCCATCATTTTTTACCTTCGCGATATACTCTTTGACTTCTTCTAACTGAGGAGTAGATTCAATTGCAACAGGTTGTAAAGTTTCATTTAGGAAATCTTCTGCTAAATCATCTGCAACAGTAACTACTGGAGGAATTCCTGCTTTCTTTCGTTTGTTTGGTGATTTAGATTTCTTAGTTTGAATTACTGGATCATCAGGTAATTGTGGTTCATCGAATGTTTCCAATAATTCATCGCTAATATCCGGCAGTTCCAATTCAGATGTGGAAACGTTATTTTGACTTCGATTTTTGCGTTGAAGTGACAAATATAATGCTCCTGCAATTAAACCAATAATAACAAGCACAGATACAACAAGAGAGATGGTTAAAACTGTAGAACCAGATACTCCACTTAACAAAATTTCATCTGTCAGAATTCTTCCCATAATGTCAGTTACTTTGATTGTTAGAACATGATTTTTTGTGTGACTGACGTATCCATAGAAATTGTAAATACCATCAGCAATCATTGTTACAGTTAATTTTTGTCCATCAATCCAAATCTCGATGATATCTATTGGATAATAAGAATCAATTGTAATGTTCCCAGAGATGAAATCATCATTTTTTCCATTCTCAATTTCCCATATATAGTATAATAGCTGAGGAGTTATGGGAATGACTAGTAATCTTTCTGTGATAGTTTTAAAATAGACACTACTCGATTCTTCGACTATTTTTATCTTAATCTCAAAATTTCCGATATCTAAAGAATCAATACTAATCAACCAAACACTTCTATGAGCATCTATTTGGTAACTTAGGCTCATTTGATATTCGGTAGAATTAATTATGAAATACACTTGGCTTAGAGAATTTTCTGCATATAGTAATGCTTCAAAATTTAATACTTGTCCATATTCTAACACAATATTACTGAAGTTGTATTTCAAAACTTGCGTTTTCCTTTCAAAAACTGTCACTGAACCAAGATCACATAGTGCAATGTATCCTTGCATATCTTCAGCAACTAGACTAGTATTGTATACACCCTCTCTAAGCATGTAAATTATTGTAGTATAAATTGATCCAATCTTAACTAAATCATATTGAGTTCCATTTGCTATAAACCAGACTGATTTTATTCCAGATGCATCATAGAAATTAGCTTCTATTACAAATGGTTCTCCTTCACAAAGATAATCATTAAAGTAAAAACCAATTAATTCGGGAGGAATGTTTTGCTCAACTTGAATTGTTATTTCTTGAGATGCAATCAAATAGACTGTGTCCTCTACTGAAAGAAAGGTGAAATTATACTGCCCGATCATTGTTGACTGCCAGGAAAAGTAACCATAACCATTGATGACTGTAACTGTATCATTGTATATGTTGTTTATGAAAACAATAATCGTTACAGCTGCTCCACTTACTGCATTTGTCACAGTAATTTCTATGAGAACTTCCTGATGATCAGCAATAATTAGATCGTCTGAGTTAAGAATGATGTCCGGTAATATCTTTGGAGGAGCTATAACTACAGTCATTTCTATTCCAAGAAAGCCACTGCTGTAGAAATCATCCCCTTGGAATTCTACTTTAAGAGTGTACACTCCTAAAGAGAATGGAATAACAATCGAAATATCAACATAGCCTAATTGATTTATGGTAAATATTCCTAAAATTACCCAATCATTTCCATACCAAATATAGAGATAAATTTCTGCTTGTTGAATAGGAGCTCCATAAATATCGTAAAGTGTTATTCTGAAAGTTGCAGTTGAATTTACGACAGCGTCAAAATCTGATCCAATTATTACTACTTGTGCTTTCTGAATCACAAATGATGTGAATTGTTCAGAAGGTCCGAAGTCAATTGCTCCAGAATACGAAACTCCGATTTCATAAGAACCTGGAATATGACTTATTGTTGTTCTGAAAGTAACTAGACCATATACATTGGTTATATTTTGTCCGAGTTCTATTATTGTACCATCATCTAATAGAATAATGAATTTAACAATTCTATTATCAAGAGGCAAGCCTTGTAAGGATTCAAGCTTAGCTTGGATGTAAATTTCTTCTCCATAAGTAATTGCAATATTTATTGTTAGTAATTCTATACTTGATTCTTGTTCGTAGATTAACACGTTCCCTGTGGTTGTTAGATCGTACCAATCATCGTTTCCCTCAAAAGTTA
>DAOVHJ010000150.1 GCA_030671945.1 Candidatus Heimdallarchaeota archaeon | reverse complement strand
TATCAGGTCCTACTGAGACTATGTGTTGAGAATCTGGTAGAAGCACTATTTCTTTGTCTTCTGCGGGAATCAATTTCTGAAGTATTTTGTAACCTTTGGGATCTACACGGTCATCTTTTTCGCCTTGGATAATTAAAGTTGGAATTGTAATTTGAGATAAGACCTTTCTCTGAGTGTATTTTGAGAGTTTCACGGCCTCATGGACAGCACTCATGGGATATTTGAGATAGCTGATGAGATTATTATCTTTGAAGAATTGTGCAGTTTCAGCACTCTTAGAGAAATATGGTTTTATGTATTTCATTACTGGAAAAAGAAAAGCAACTTGAGAGAGAATCTTTGGTTTGATTTTTAGAAAAGTTGAGATCATAACCAATCCCTTTAGTTGATTTTCAAAATCAATAGCTGCTTGAGCAGCAAGTAAAGCACCCATTGAGAATCCAACCACAAAATCGAAACCATTATTTTCATCGAAAATCTCAGTTATTGAATTCTGCCAATCTACTGCCTTCTTTGTTTGTAAATCCTCGGGAGCAGTTCCATGACCAGGCACTAAAACTGAGTAAATATCACATTTTTTCTTGTATAGATAATCTCCAATTGGTCTTACTTCAGTTGGTGTTGCGGTAAAACCATGAATAAGAAGAACTTTCGGACCTTTTGCTTTCAAACGAAAAGGTTCAGCACCAGGAATAATAGGGAATTGTTTTTTCTCACTCATTTGTAGGCAACCCATAGTCTAATTTCTAAGTATTAGTTCTATTGAATCTAAAAAAGATTATTGATATAAATAATGAATAAACAGCTAAAGCAAATCATTCAGTTTTCTCTTTAGATATACCGATGGTCTTGAAGGTTGGAGCAGTGATTGTTACTTTGTTGGTTCGTCCCCAGCGTTCACGAACGAGAACATTTCTTTGCTCAAGTTTGAGGAGTATTTGAGAAACCTTAGATTTTGAATAACCTGTTTTTTCGCAAATCCTTCTTTGTGTAGAAACTCCATCATCTTGATTAATTGCCTTAATGACTTCTTGTTCAGTTTTGGTTAGTAAAGAACTGACTAATTGACTTTCAGCTGGTTTAAATTTCAATTTATAAATCAAGAACAAAGTGAGAGAACCTAGTAATATTCCAGCTAATAAAGTTAAGATATAGAATAATGGTTTTAGATTTGACCCAGAATCAATTGCAGTTCCTGATGCAACAAATCTGATGAGGAAAACATCATTATCATCTAAATCTCTATCTTCCAAGATCCAATTTATTTTTACAGTCCCATCTTCTTCAAGAACTCTATTTGGATGAGGATAGACAGGTTCTGGGGGACTTTGATCAAGAAGACCACTTTCACTAGGTAAACACATCTCTAAATCGAAGACTTCAGTAGACCGAGGATGAATGGTTTCAAAATCCAATCCATAATATTCTATGGGTTCCTGAACAATATAGATTACATTATCAATTTGGTACGAAATTGCGAAAACATAGATTTCACTTGGAAACAAAGGATAACGCATTGAAACATTGATCAAGCTTCCCGTTGACTGGTTAATAACCCATGAAAAACTCAAAGAACCAATGGGGTCAAATGAAAATACAGAGGTAATATTTTTACTTATTTCAACAGCAAAAAAGCTTAATGGTTGACTATTATTGTTTGCTAGAACAAAGGTTGAGGTGACTTTGAGCGAATTATCTGAATTTATTTTTACTTTCATATTGTGTGCTAGTAAAGTTTCGTTTTGAATTGATGTTGGATTTAATGTAGAGATACTCTGCATTTGAGGTGCAAAATCATTATTGTTTACTTGTACTCTTGATTCTGTATAATTGGAATTAATTAGATTCGAAGACATAAATGAAATTATGGTGAGAATGATGAACAGTTTGGTTTTACGGATAGTCATATTGTTTGCACACCTAGAGATTGATTAAATAAAGTTATAATAATATCGATTTAGACTAATTTCTGTGAATAATAAGGATGAGTGATTTTGGAGAAAACCAAAATCACATCCGGAGAAATTTATTATTTTCGTTTTCTTACGATAGCCACTATTGCAGCTGTCGCAATTATCCCACCAATTATTGAGAATAAGTAGAGGGGAACGTTAAATGCGTCTGGAAAAATCCCTATTGATGGGTCGTGTTTCAAAGTATATGAATCACCATAATTTGGATATGTTAGCCAGAAGTGAATCATTCCGGGCATTCCTGGACCTTCGCCTTGAGCGCCTTCGTCAAAATATGCTTCTCCCACATCAATTGTTGAAATCAGACTTACCCCATCATAGACATCAGCAAAAGTTACCCATTCATAAAAAGCGACTTTCTTATTACCTTGTTCTGCACTTTCAAATTGCATAGTTCTTGTTGTATTGCCGTTTTCAGCAACTGTACCATTTCTTACACGAACTCTGTTTCTTTGCTGCGATTCCAAGACTTGGGATTTGACTGTTAACCCAGCAGCGCCTTCACTGAAAACCCAATCTTTAACTACAATATCAAATTTTACTTCTGCAAGTGCGTCAACAATTGAATCTGTACCTTCAATGGGTTGATCAACTTCATAGACATTAATTATGAATTGTAATTCAGCATCGTTTGCTAAACCTGATAATGTTAAGGTGACAGTTACTGATGTATCATCTTCTACGATTTCAGAAATCCAATCACTTGTAACTAAATTGTAGGATATACCACCCAGCTCTCCATTATTATCTAAAGTATCATCAGCGCCAAAATACTCTTGTATTTTTGTGAATTGAACATTATACATTTCATCTGAAGTGCTTTGATTCCCATACCACCAAATAAAGTGTGGCTTACCATCGACTAATTTCAAAGTAATAAAATCAGTTGAGACAATAATGCCATCTAGACCTTCTTTAGTTGAAATTTTATCACTTTTTGCAGAGGCATAATTGGTAAAAGCAGGTAAGAAGAATAATGCTATTAGTGAAATGCCAATCAGTAATTTTGTTTTTGTTTTCATTTTTTCATCCTCAGAATTTTACTTTAAGATTTTTAAGACAAAAACACAAATTCAAGATTGAGAATTTGATTCCCAAGTCCCGATGATCTGAGTTAATGTATGCTAATAGGTATATAGAATGAAGTTTATTTTAAACAATCTTTGACAATGGTTCAAGTATGGTTCAATATAGGTTCAAAAAGTGTTTAATCATCGAAGTCCTTGTTTTTTTGAGCAGTGACATCACCCTCAAGTTCAATATTGAGAAATGTGGGATTTGTAATAGATACTTTATTTGTTCTACCCCATCGTTCCCGTTTTAAGACATTCTTTTCTTCAAGTTTCAGTAAAATTTGAGAAATTTTAGATTTTGAATACCCGGTGCGCTCACAAATACGACGCTGTATTGCCACCCCACCTTCTTCATTTATAGCTTTTATGACTGCTTGTTCTGAATCAGATAATAATGAACTTACAAGCTCAGATTTTTCAGGATGATATTTTCGTTTAATAATTAAGAAGAAGACGAGTGTACTTACTGCTGCTCCCCCAAGGAAAGCGAGTATAACATAGATGTAAGTATACGATTGAGGTGTAGGAATTGAAAAAGTAACTCCTATCTCTTCGAACCTAATAGTATACAGATACTCATAATTAGGGAGAATATTCAAAGATGTCCAGGAAATTTTCACAATATTATCTTCTGTGAAAACTCGTTCGGGTATAGGATAAGTTGGTCGTGGAGAGACACCTGTAATTAAACCATAACCTAATGGGAGTGAAATTTCTAAATCAAACGTCTGAGTAATTAAATAATGGAAAATAGCATATTCAAGAGTATAAAATTCAGAAGGTTCTTCAACGAAGAAGGGCAGCAAGTCGGTTAGAAAGTAAGCAATTGTTATTACATATTTTTGACCCTCGAGTAAAGGATACCTCATTGTTATATTGAGAACACTAGAATCCTCAAAAATATTCCATGTAAATTCTAGAGATCCTATTGGATCAGATACGAATGCATTGCTAATGGAATCATTAATTACATACTGAAAGTAATCAATGGTTGTGTTTTCACTATTCTCAATTACAAGTGTTGATTCTACATGTAATGTATAATCTAATTGAATCTTCAATTCCATGTTATGAAAGATAATGTGGTCACCGTTGGAATGTGGTATTAGTTCTTTAGAATTAGAGGGAAAACTATTAGCAAAAGATGGTGATTCAGGGAAATTATTCTCAAAACAAACTGTTGGCAAGGAAACTTGAATCAAAATGAAAGTTGATAAAAGTACAAGACCAATAATTTGTGATTTCTTCATCTGATATCCCCAATTATAACAATAGGTTTTACCCTATTTTCAAACGCCTAATATCATAATTGTTAACTTACTAAAAAGGATAGTGGAAATAAGCGTAGAGAAGATAAGGGATTATTTCCAGGTTTTTTTCCTGAAAACAATCACAAGTACATTAACAATTAGAATAGAGCCAATAATTGGTATAATGGCAGTACTTACATTGTATGAAGTTGGTGGACTTGGTTCATAAACTCCAAAAACACATACATGGTTTATTGTTAATGAATCATTGATTTTCGGATATGAAAACCAAGGATGAATTTTATCTTCTCCCGGAGGATCATTGGTTTCATTAAAGTATGAACTCCCAATTACGTTGGAATCATAGAAGCTTGAATCATTATAGTAATTAGCACTTTCAACCCAATAAACAAGAGCTTTTTCTGAATTGTACCCTGAATCACTTAATATTTGAAGTCCTTCTACGTTGTCATATGGTATATAAGTATAATTCACAATATCAACAGAATAAAGATCCATAGATTCAAAAACCTCGGATTTTAAAGCTAAACCCTTTGCTCCAGAAGTAAATTTCCAATTTTTAATAATGATAGTAATTTCTGCTTCTGTATATGGTTGCAAGTATGCGGTTGTATCGTCAATAGGTACTTCTAGTTCAGTGATATGGACGATAAATTGGATTATTACATTATTTGCTAAGCCTGAAAGTGTTAAATTGATTTTAACATTAAATGGACTATCAATAATCTCATAGTCCCATTCATTCGCTAATAAATCATAACTTATCCCACCAAGTTCACTACTATTGTCGAGATAGTCATCAGTCCCAAAATATTCTTGAATTTTCGTGAAACTCAACCGATATTTTTCATCTGTTATGCTTGAATTATCATACCACCAAGCAAAATCAGGTTTATAATCGAGAGCTTTTAAGGTCATTTTTTGGGTTGTAACGGTAATTTCATTGAACCCTGCATTAAATCCTATAAACGTAGCTCCATCTACTTTAAGATATGGATCAACTGCAAAGACAGTTAATATGATTAGTAACAAAGTGATGTTTACAAGATTTCTTCTCTTTATTGACATATTTAATTATCGAACCTCAATATTATTTCTAATTATATATAGGTGACAAAATGATTTAAACAATCTCTTGCAACAGTTTAGGAATTGTGTACAACCGAAAATTCAGAAGAAAATTATCTTACGAAATTAAGTGGAAAGAATATAAACAAAAAACAATATATTGTTTACATGCATTATTTGTGAGTTGATTTGTATGGAAAATAAGATAGTACATATAGAGATTCCTTGTAAAGACGTCAAAATAGCCAAAAAATTCTATGAAAGTGTTTTCAATTGGAAAATCCAAATTGAGACAAATTTCCCGGGATATGCGTTCTTTAAAAGTGGGGAAGAAGGCGTTGAAGGAGCATTCCAAGAATCAGAAAAAATAGCTAAAGGGGAAATAAATTTGAATATTCAAGTTGAAGATATTCCAAAAACTCTTGAAATAATCATAAAAAATGGTGGAAAGGTCATCCAAGAAAAAACTGAAATCGGAAATGACTATGGATTCTATGCAAGTTTTGAAGATAATAGTGGAAATATCCTTAGTGTTTGGTCGCAAAAATAACTGAAAACTTTAGTGAAAAAAAGTAATACAGAGTATTCTTGAACTATCAAGTATTTACTCTTTAATCTCTACATACAGAAAATCATCTTTTACAGATGTCTTGTAAATATGGGTATTCTTAGCTTTTTTAAACCAGCCAGCAACAGTGCCAGGAGGACGAAGAAGTTCACCTGTCTTCAAACTGAAAACTGACCCATGTAATGGACATTTAATTGTTTTACCATCAAGTTTTCCTTTAGCTAGATTTCCCTTGAGATGTGTGCATAATCTATCTATTGCGTAAAATTCTCCTTCAACTTTGAAAACAGCAATATCCTTATTTTCAATCTTAAAGGTTTTAACATCATTATCAGGGATCTCAGAAACAGAACATAATTTTAGTGTACTCATCAAGATCTTCTCTTTTTTGAAAACTAATACAATAATTAGTTATAGATATCAAGTAGTAGATACTTTGTATTTGAGTTTAAAAATTTTATAGCAAAAGAGGACAAAATTTCAAACAAAAATCATCAAAAGACATAATAATTAACTAATGCAATCATTTCATACTCAAGTATAAACTATTGGATGGTACTAAATGGCAGAATATATGAATACACCCATCGATTATGGAGAAGATGAAATCAATGGTTTCATTCCAAAGAACGCTAATGCTAAGTATCTCGAGATAAAGGGAGATTTTCCAGAAATTGT
>DAOVHJ010000277.1 GCA_030671945.1 Candidatus Heimdallarchaeota archaeon | reverse complement strand
GTCGTTAGTCATTTAGACAGGATCATTTACCCGTAAAACACGGAGATTAGGCGAGAAAATGCAAATAGACATGCATGTTCATTCGAACATTAGCTTTGATTCCAAAATAAAGATAGGACTTCTCCTAAAGAAAATGAGATTTCTAGGGTTAGATGGTATTACAATTACAGATCACGATTCTATGGAGGGAATTTCAAAAGCTAAAGAATTAGCGAAAAATTATGGAGTAAAAGTGTTTTCAGCAGTAGAAATCACTACCAGGAAAGGGCATGTGCTAGTTTATGGGATTGATGAAGAACCACCTTTCAAAAGATCAGTGGAAGAAACATTAGATTGGGTGAAAGATCACGATGGAGCAGCAGTTTGTGCTCATCCATTTAAAAGAGCATCTCCAAGCTTGAAAGACGAAATCTATAAACACAAATTTGATGCAATAGAAGTAAATGCCAAATGTAGTGTGAGTCAAAATAAAGCAGCGGAAACAGCAGCACACGTAATGAATCTGCCATTAATCGGAGGAAGTGATGCGCACTTTATAGATACAGTTGGGAACATAAATACATCATTTTATGATGAAATAAATGACGAAGCAGAATTAGTAAAGGCAATTAAAAGTGGGAGATGCGAAGTAATATATAGAATTCCAGTTACAATCGAAGGGGAATTACTGCCACCCATACCTGAAGATGAACTCGATATATTTGATAAAATGCTAGAGGAAAAGAAAGAACCAATCATCCCAACAATAAAAGCAGCAAATAAGAAAGCAAAATTTTTTGATGCACAGATAACAGATTAAGGCTTTACTTGGTTTTCTGAACATCTAAAAGTCATTTGTAAATATCCCAAAATTAGCATTAAACTCAGCAAGATCGTCATTGTGATTAATTTTAGCAATAGTAGAAAGTAAAATCTTGACTTTCCTTTTTGTGCGATAAATATGAAAGAATTCAAATCGAGAACCCATTCGCATACTTCTATATGGATTAGAGAAAAGATAATAAGCTTGGTTGAGTGCTCGAACAGATTCAATAGTACCAATTTTCGCAAGAGCATGAGCAAATGCCCTTCTTCTTCCCCAACTTACTTTCCACTCACTCAGGAGAACCTTAACCAAATCATCAATCGCATCCTTATAGAGCAAATCACCCAAAGCAAGTGCAGCATAAAGAGACATAAATTCACTCTTTTGTTTGTCATCTTTATTACTTAATAAATCAATTAATGAAGAATAATCATTGTTACTAAAAGAATCTTTAACACGTCTAACTGCTTTTGAATTTATTATTAGCATGGCAAGTGTAAAGCTACCTACAAATAATCCCATACACAACGAACCAACTATTAAACCTAGATTATCAAGAAGATCTGAACTAAGAATTAGTAGGATAATAGCTGCAATTATGCCTGAAAAGGAAAGAACCATTAGAACAAGGAAAAAATAGAGATAGTAGTTTGAATACCTTGAAAACAAACTTTTATCAGTAACACCTAAAATTTCTTCTTCTTTGACCCCCAAAAACTTCGCCTTCTTTATATTATAGAAAGAATAGAAGAATATCATAAATGTATGTTTCCCAAAAAAGTAAAAAATCACAATTTGCGAAAGCTTTAAAGACTAGAAATTAAAAACAAAAAATGGCGAAAACAAGCACCGATGGTCCAGTGGTAAGACCCATGCCTGCCTAGTATGGAACCCGGGTTCGAATCCCGGTCGGTGCACCAATCATTTTCTTAAAGGCGCGTGGCTCAGCCAGGTAGAGCGGTGGACTCTTAAGATATCTGAGAATTATCTCTTATCGTAGACATCCATCGGCCGGGGGTTCGAATCCCCTCGCGCCTGCCAATTCTTCTTGTTTCATTAAAAATAGTGATTCTGATAAGCTCAAATTAAACTAAGAAATAATTTTTACTAAGTGTTGTAAGAAAATCCGGGACAAGGCATTGATTTCTTTCACCAATCTCGGCCCATATAGTTAACTACGTCCCATTTGTAGTAACCCATCCTCATTTTGGATCTTCTTTTTTTCTTTCTTTTTTCTCTTCTTGATTCTTTATTCATTTTTCTTTCCTCCAGCTCTTTATTCCTTTAAAGTGCTTCAAGAATATTATTCTCACGCGAGTATAAATATATTCTCATTACTTTGAGAAACATGTCTGAAATATTTCAGACAGAATTTTGATTTCATAATGCTTGAAAAATTATAAAAAGACTTGATTTCAAAGCAAAGTAGTAGTAGTGGAGGATTCAACTACGACCAAGAAAACTTCAGCACAAAGCAATAACAAAAGACTCTTTGTCCCAGAACCACCTGCAACAAAAGAAAGAGCAAGGGTATTAGTCTTTGGAACGTATGATATCATTCATCCAGCACACATAAGGTTCTTAGTTGAAGCCAAACAAACTGCTAATTGTTATGATTGTGTACTTGTTGTTGTTCTTGCTCGAGATAGTTCTATTGAACGAATTAAAGGTCATAAACCGATTTTTACAGAAGAACAAAGATTGAAGCTTGTTAGTGGTCTTCGTGTTGTTGACTTTGCTCAACTTGGAAAAGAAGGAGAAGATTATTTTGATATAATCTTGGACATTAAACCTGATTATATTATTCTTGGTTATGATCAATTACCAAATGATAAACCTCTTCTTGCGTTTATTAAAGAGCATCAATTGAAAACCACTGTTTTTCGTTTACCACATTTTGAGAGCGGAGATTTGAGTAGTTCTTCAGAAGTTCGTAAGAAAGTTCTTGAGATTTATAATAATGAAAAAAAATAGTAAAGCTATAGAGGGATTATTTTTTTTCTCCAGCTGACCTCTAATAGCTTGTTTAATACATCATATAACATTAGCAGGAATTTTTACTTTGGCTATTTTCTTGAAATCAGTTTTCTCAAACGCTGCAATTTTCCCTAGGATTGCTTTTTGATCTTCACTTGTGATGATACAATCATCTTGTTGTACAAAGTTTCCAATATCATTTAGCAGTGTTCGATATTCTTCTACAAGATTCTCATCAACAATTGTTGTTCCTTCTATACCTAATTCTCTTAGTGCTTCTATTTTGTCTTTGTCTTTCTCTTTTATTTTCCCAATTATGAAAGCGTCTCTCTCGAGAGGATTGTTGTATTGGTAGAACCGTTCTATATTTTTGATATCATCATCCACTTCTCTTGCGGTTATTTTTTTCTCTTTTATTGATTTTTGCAACATTAAGTAAGGAAGTGTAAGTTCATATTCACCCAGGTCACTGAATTCTCCGATTCGCCACAGTTTTGGTGGTCTAAAAGTAGACCCAGTTCTTTCCAAATAATGCTCATGGAGCTCTTCGAGAATTGATTTTCCCACATGATCTGTTTGAGCTATTATACTCTCTGCGGTGATATCCTGCAAAGTATTTCCAGAATAGAGGAAATTATTGATATTTGTATTCATTTTTGATGTTACAAAATCTACTGTGGAAACAACTGGGTAATAGCTTTTTGCATTTTGTATCCCATGTGTTGCTACCATTAGGTTCCAATAGAATTTTGAAGCTTCTGATGTTTTTATGTTGTTCCAGAAGTTTTTCAAGTTTTCATTGAGGATGTCTTGATAGGAACTATATTGAGCTCCTCCGTTTACAATAATATGTAAAGCCATTCTTCGTTCTTCAATGACATTTTGTTTGAAAAGTTCTGCATGACCACAATCTGCTTCTTTTACTATTTGATTTAATGCCAAGTATTGAATTAAAGATTTAACAAATGTTTCAACGAATAATTTTGGATATTGATATCTTAATTGCAAAGCTTTACTTATGTATTGATAATTTGATGAGTCCAGAGATTTACCGATCTCGTATAATTTTTGTCCTTCTAAAATTGAGATTTCTTGCATGAGTTTAAATTGTTCATGAGGTTGGATTCTAAAAAGAGATAAGCTTACCTTATCATTTCTCATTAAATTTGCAATATAACGTTCAGGTATTTGTGGGTCTAAACTAGCT
>DAOVHJ010000216.1 GCA_030671945.1 Candidatus Heimdallarchaeota archaeon | reverse complement strand
GATAGAGAAGAAGCAGATGCGGCATTTATTGTTGCATCCGATCCTGTCGGAAATTCCCCTCGAAAAGTCATGAAGCATTTTGCGAAAATCCCACTAATTGTTTTAGATCCATATGAAACACCAACAACTAGACTTGCTGATGTAGTTTTCCCTGTTACAATTGCTGGAGTCGAATCAGTAGGCACAGCATATAGAATGGATGCGGTTCCACTTCGTTTACGCAAAGTGAAAGATCCCCCCAAAGGCATCTTAACGGACTGTGAAGTCTTAGAACTTATACTGAAAAAATATCAGACTCTAAAGAAAAAGAAGGAATAATATTGGAATAATTTTATTCCAATTTTACTTTCTAATAATTACTTTTGGTTTTGCTTGTTCCTCACCAGTTATTTCTAAAGGATTCACTTGTTCGGTATAGGTAAGGAAAATTTTCATTTGTGATTTTACATCATTTGCAATCCAAGTGACTTTAACACCTTCTGGTAAGGTGTCAACTACAGGATCTTCTACATTCGTGGGAAGTTCATCAGAGAGTTCCATTGTATTAGAAATAAATTCAATTAGCTCTAATTTTTTGATCTCAAAATTAGAAATATTAGCAATTCCTAACGTGGAATACCATTTTCCTTCAATGCATTCAATCCTCTTCTCAATTTTGAGAACTTGAGTGATTTCCCCGTCCTCGCTTTTTAATAATCCATTGTGTTGTAGAATTACGGTTGATCTGTCATCATCCAGTTTTTGGATTTTTGTTTCTATTTCTAATTCCTGTGTACCTTCTTCTTGCTGCTGCAGTGGTTTAAACTCATCAAGTTCAATAGCTTCTAGTTCGTCTTCTTCCTCACTAACCTTATCACTAGGTTGTTTCGGAACCATTTCATCTGGTTCAAATTTCCCTTCAGATTCCACTAATTCTTCAAGAAGATCCACTGATTTTTCAATAGCTTCTTCATCTTCTTCAACAATAGTAGGAGTTTCAGGAACTTCATCCTCTGTTATATCCTTAGGAATTTCTGGAATAGGAGGTATCTCCGATTCACTAATTTCAGCAGTTGTTTCAGGCTCAATTTCATCAAGTGAAACCACTGATTGAACTGAAATTGTTTCTTCACTTAATGGTTCTCCTTTCAAAGCCGCAAGGACTGAAGGATCAATTTCACTTTCTGGAACAATAATCGAATCGCGAGTTTGGGTAGGAGTTACTTCTGGAAAAACGGATTCTTCTTTTCCTCTCTTTCTCCTAACTAATTTATCATCAGGGATGGCTCCTGATTGTACCTCAGGATATGGTTGAATTGCTCCTGATGCAATGTCATGTCTAATATCAAAAGCTTGGTCAGGTATAAGATAACCCGGACTAGCTGATTGAGTTGAAGGAGCATCTTTTGATGCACAATTGATTTGCATAGAGGATGTTAAAATATTCCCATAAGGACCAATCGCTACTATATCTATAGGATTCTTTCCTTTGAATAATTTTACAGTCCCAATAAAGGAACCATCAACATCAACAAAACTTGCCTGATTATTTATCCAGACAATTGATTTTATAGCAGTTTTTCCTCGAACATCAATTTCAGCTGTGGCAATTTTCTCATTATTTGATGGGAAATAAACAACTAATTCAGTTAAAGTCGGTAGTGTACCACCTTCCAGAATGCGTTCTCTACGAATTCGTGATTCACGTTTATCTAATTTGGTCATCATTCGTGTTTTGCTATCTCGATCAAAACTTGAGGGGGTACCATGAGCTGTTTGGTCTAGACCACTCTTTCTTTTTACTTGAAGAAAATGATTTATTACGAAAATTGAAACAACTATAATAAATAATCCAAAAACGCCTAATCCATACCACAATTCAGTTGGTATCAATCCACCTCTATCAAATGTAACTTCTATCGATAAATTAGTAGAATTAGCAAGAATTTGGTTGTGCCAGAAAACAACATAATATTTACTTTCGTAACGAACATACCAAGTGCTACTATCTATATAATGAGTGCCATCTGATTCTTGATAACCAAAAGCTGAAGAAGGACTTGCTTGGAATAAAGTAAAATTTTCTTCATCACATATCATTACAACAATACCTGTTGCATTATTAGTGCCAGTGAATGACCAAAATATGGAACTTGTATTAGCCATACTTCTTGTAGAAGAGATATGGTAATATTCACTATAATTTAATGTGGTTTGATAATTTCTAGCTTCTACCTTGCTAGTAGTAACAGCAAACAAAGTAAGGGAAAAAACTAGTGTGAGTAAACCTAAACATAATACAGCTTTTTTTCTAGTCATTTTAATTTTCATCGCCTTCTTCCAAGGAAATTACTATTACAGTTCTCTTTTTAATTAATAATAATTTTTCTATTGACTAACTATTCCATTGAAAAAACGTTTGATGAGTTATTTATGAAATTTAAGCCATAATTTTTTTCTTAGAAAATTCAAATATTCAATTTTACAAAGTAAGGAAATGAATATTGTTTTTCTTAGTTACTAACTTGGAATTCTTAAATAAAATCAAGTGAAATCAAACTTAGAAAATAGAAATGATTAAAGAAATCAATTCTATTAATACGAAAAAATGTTAATAGTCAAATTTATTAAAAGAGGAGTTAACATGACTTTAGAAGATAAAGAATTAGAACAAATAAAATTGAAAATTGTGAGTGATATTATGTCAGCAAATCCAGATACAAATGGTGAAGTAAAAGTACTAAAAGGCAGTGAAATACAAGAATTCGTTACAAAGAATAAATATGCAATAATTGATTTTTATGCAACCTGGTGCCCACCTTGTAAGATTATGGATCCAATTACTAGAGACTTAGCTGGTACCTATGAAGGAAAAGTGGTATTTGCTAAAATAAATACCGATCAAGAACGAGAAGCAGCAATGAAATTCCAAATCAGATATGTACCTACATTCTATTTATTCAAAGAAGGAGAAAATGTTGGCCATTTCTCTGGTGCAAAGAAGAAGAAAGACTTCATAGAAATTATCGATAAGGAATTCTTTAAGAAAGATTAATTTCTGGATCAATTATTGGGTAAGAGTTAGTACGGAAAGCTTATTTCTGACTCACTTACCTTCACTTTATTTTTTCATTATCAATTTTTGACTTACATAAAGAAGAAGAATTAAGGAATAGCAGTGCTATATCCTTATGTTAATTTACTAATCACTAGAGAACTATTTTCTGCCGCAGTATGAATACTACTGCAACCCAACATAGAACTACTACACCAATACCCATAATCAGGAGTATCGTAGCATTTCTTTGGGAATAGGCAAATTGTGTAGAGTAGTGAATTAAAAAGAATCCACCAGCACCGATAAACATTAGAAAACCAGCAGCCATACCTTCAACTAGAAATTGATGATTCAATTCTTTTATAATTACCATTGGACTTCCATCGGAATTTTGTCCAAAGGCTGGAGGTTCTTGAGCGAGATCATAGAAACCGCCAATGTAAATAAAGAATAATCCGATAAAGACAACTGCTAGGATTAGTTGGATTGGAATTGCAGTTGGAGCTGATAATCTTACATGTCGTAGTTGATAGTCTGGTCTTCTCACAATTGGGGCAAACGGGATTTTAGATGGCAATCTCTCAAAAAAGGGTTTATCCTCCTCTTTTTCGACTGCCTTTCTAGTCTTTGACATCGGTATGCAACCTAATATTACTTCGTAGTATAGAAGTAATTTTTCTTTATTAAAAATTCATCGATTAAAAAGGATTTCTTTTAGATTGAACTTCGAAAATAAATAAGCAATTAGAATATTGCTTGCATGAATTCGTCAGTATAAAAATTGTGGAAATTGAAGATCTAACCACGAAGTTGATATTTATCGAGGAAAGATTCAATTTGCTTTGACAACAGCATAAATGCTTCATCAACATTTAGACCAGTCTTTGCTGAAGTTTCAAGATATGGAACTTCGAAACCAGTCCAATCTGTAAGAGCTTTCGCATATTGTTGTCCAGCTTCTTTTGGTAAACAAGGAACAGTACCTCTTAAATCGGTTTTATTGCCAATGAGAACTATTGGAACAATCCTTTCGTAATTGTTCTTAGTCAATTCATTAAGCCAAGCAGGTAAATTCTCAAAGGAACTAGCATTTGAAACATCAAAAACCAGTAAAGCACCACTACTGCCACGATAATATACTTCACGAACAACATCAAATCTTTGCTGACCTGCAAGATCCCAGATTTGAAAAGTTATGATCATAGTGGAAAGTTCAACACGTTTAACGCAAAAATCAGCTCCAATGGTCATGGAATAACCTTCTTTGAAGCCTTTGCCAAGATATTGCTGTCTTATACTGGTTTTTCCGACAGCACCGTCGCCGAGTAAAACAATTTTATAAACTGATTTTTTCTGAGTATCACTCAAGATGATTCCTGCTCCAATTTTAAACACTAATAATAGTTGTTTACCGATAGTTATTTGGGGTTTTTTTCCATATATATAGAATTTGCTATGGCACTGTTTGTGTAAAAAAAATAAAAATATTAATTTGGTTTTAAAAAAATAGAGATAGAGAAAATGAAAAAAGAGATTGATTGAAGGATGATTATCCTTCAAGTATAGTTTTGGGTTGTTTTACAGTTCGAATAATACTCAACCCTAAAAGGAAGAATGCTTCATTGACTTTTTCGCCAGTTTTTGCACTGGTCTCAATATAGGGAACTTCATAGCCTAAAGCTTGAGATAATCTTCGAGCATATTCTTGTCCTAATTCGGGAGGAATACTCTTAGGTACCTCATTACGAAGGTCGATTTTGTTTCCACAAAGGATCATAGGAACTCGACCTGCTTTCTTCCATAATTCTTCTAACCAGTTGGGGAGATTGTTAAAGGAACTTGGATTGGTTACATCAAAAACGAGTAACGCTCCTCTTGAACCTCTATAATACAATTCTCTGACAGCAGCAAAGCGTTGCTGTCCTGCCAAATCCCAAATTTGAAATGTTAATCGATAATTTTCAAGATTAATACGTTTAATTGCAAAATCAGCGCCAATAGTTGCGGAATATCCAGCTTT
>DAOVHJ010000168.1 GCA_030671945.1 Candidatus Heimdallarchaeota archaeon | reverse complement strand
TGCTTTAATAACATAAATAAAGAATATTATAAACTGAATAGAAAGAAGTAACTCGTGATAGGATAAGTATGACTGTTGAAGCAGTAATTTTCGATGCAGATGAAACGATTTTCAACAATCAAGGAATACATGAAATTGTAACAAAGAGAGTATTAGCTAGTCTAGGATTACCAGAGGATTTAGTTGATCTAGTTCACTCAAAGTGGGATAAATTCTATTTTTCAGAACAATCCCGAATAGTTGAAGAAGTTGGTTTTTGCATAGATCGAGAAAACGCTGGAAGATCTCTAGTATTAGCACTAAAAGAATTTGATAAAGAAATATCCTTAGAAGAAGCGGATAATTACTGGGAGTATATGCGGCAAGAATATAGCAAGAGATCGAAACCTTATCCTGATGCAATAAGTTTGATTAACTATTTAGAGAAGAAAGGAATCAGGATGGCCATTGTCTCAAATGGTGACACAGAAATAATCCACAAACGTCTTAAAATTGCTGGAATAGAACACCATTTTGAATTTGTAATTGCTCCATGCAACGAGTTACCCTTAACAAAACCTGATATGAAGATTTTTCATGAATCACTGTCAAAATTAAAAATCACTGCTGAAAAAACTGTTTTCGTGGGTGATAATCCTAATTCTGATGTGATGGGTGCAAATCGTGTTGGCATGTTTTCTGTTTTAATAGATAGATACGGGGTGAATAGCGAGCTTGAAGGTTTGCGAGTACCAAATCTAAAAATAAGTTCTTTTGAGGAAATGAAAAGCATTTTCGAGAAATGAACACCCCTTAAAGTTTTTATTCTAAAATACTGATATGCAAATAGAGTGTGATTAAAGTGAAAGCAATGATTTTCTATTTTAGTGGAACAGGATTAAGTCATGTTAATACTGACATGTATCCAGCTCTTGAAAGAGCACAAGAAGCTGAAATCCCAATTTGTATTGTAGTAGAACCCTTATACTGATTCACGAATTTGCGAGTGTATGAAACAGGTCGCGATATGCTAGCTAAGGGAGTATTTGAAGGCGCTAATATGCTTCCTTGTACTGCTTATGCAAAAATGATTTGGACACTTGGACAAACTCGAGATTACGATGAAGTCAGGAAGATAATGACAACTAACATTGCAGGAGAAATAACCAATAAAGAACCTAACAAAGGTACATGCTCATGCAAGGAATGGAACCAGGTTTAAAGGAAATGATGAGATTAGTTAATCCTAATCCAAGAGAGCATCGTTGGAGAATGAATGATTAATCGTTTTATTGTTAACTAAAATATTATTCATATAGTGTTCTTATAACTATTACCAACAGAATTTAAAAAACAAAGGTACAGTTATAGAAAGTATTACTCCAATAATTGCAATTATTAAAGCCCAATTAGCTTTTTTATTTGCTATTCGAGCTGTTATTAAGGCTTCTTTCTGAAGTCTTATAGTTTTAATAGATAAATCTTCAGATTTTATTTCATTAAATAATGAAAGGTAATAATCAATTTTTTCAAATATTTCTTCATGATATTTTACTTCAGCCTCAAGGGTTAGATCAATTTGAATGTCAGACCATTCGCTTTTTATATCTATGAAATAGTTTTCTAATTCTTTAACAAATTCAACTTTATTGACAGTTAGTTTTAATTCATCGATATATTTGCAAGTTGAAATAAATTCATGATAAAATTCTCGAATAAATTTTTCTTTGTAATCAATATCCGTTAAATTTGAAAAGTAATTCCTAATATAGTCCATTATTTCTTCATCATTCATTTTGAACAGTTAAAATTAGTAAATGCAAATTATTAAAGATTCTTCTAATAAACAACACTTGTTTGATAATGAGTAGAATATTTACCATTTTTTCTTCAAAGTAAGTAATATTCAACTTCTTAGATAACAAGAAACTATAGGTTTAGTAAGTATTGTTTCTGTAGTAAAAAAATGTAGAATGTTAGAAATAATGCTTTTAAGAAAAACTAGTCTCTGTTGACATAGACAAATTTAATCTTAAAGGGAATTTTTAACGAAAATTCAATTTAATTTGTTAAAAAAACTCATACATATGGGATGATGAAAAATGGTACTAATAAGTAAAAAATTTAATGAAGCCTTGAATGAACAAATCAAGGAAGAGCTTGAATCCGGGTACCTTTACCTTAGTATGTCCTTCTGGTTGGAAGAACAAGCATTTCACAATTTAGCTAACTGGTATTACATACAAGCACAAGAAGAATATATTCATGTTAAGAAGTTTATAGACTACATTGTTGAAACAGGTGGTACTGTTGAACTACTAGGATTACAAAAACCAAAAAGTGATTGGGAATCTGTAAAAGAAGTAATTGATGCTGGTTATGCAATGAATTTCCCTTAACAAAACCTGATATGAAGATTTTTCAAGAATCCTTATCAAAATTAAAAACCACTGCTGAAAAAACTGTTTTTGTGGGCGATAATCCTAGTTCAGATGTGATGGGTGCTAATCGTGTAGGAATGTTTTCTGTTTTAATAGATAGATATGGGGTTAATAATGAACTTGAAGGGTTGCAAGTACCAAATCTAAAAATAAGTTCCTTTGAGGAAATGAAAAGCATCTTTGAAAAATGAGTATCCCTTAAAGTTTTTATTCTAAATAACTGATATGCAAATAGAGTGTGATTACAGTGAAAGCAGTGATTTTCTATTTCAGTGGAACAGGAAATACTTGGTGGGTAGCGAATCAAATTGAAGAAAAATTAACTCAAAGTGGTATTGAAACAAAGAAATATTCCATCGAAGCTGAGGAAATTAGCGATAGCAAAAAAGTACAAGCTTTAATAGAAGAAGCATCTATAGTTGGTTTCGGTTATCCAATTTTTGGATCAGACTTGCCATTAACATACATTGATTTTATAAAATCATTATCCAAGAATAAAGGAAAACATGCTTTCGTGTTTACTACAATGATGCTTTTCAGTGGTGATGGAGCTCTAGTTGCTGCTCGTAAATTAAGAATGAAGGGATTCAAAGTAAAACAAGCAACAAATATTCGAATGCCAAATAATGTCAAATTACCATATCCTATTGTTAGATCATTTCCAATGTCTAGTGAAGAAGGAATAACTAAACTAAAAGAAAAAGCTGCAAAAAAAGTCGATAAATTGGTTAAAAAAATAGTAGAGGGAAAAAGATGGTTGCAAGGCTGGGATCCAATCAATGTTTCTGGTGGTTTATCGCAAAGAGTACCAATGAAATTTATTGGTTGGACAAGATGGGCTCGTAATTATTTTGTAGAAAAGGAAACGTGTACAGAATGCATGCTTTGTGTAGAATTTTGCCCAACAAATAATATTCGATTTGAGAATGAAGAATTTATTTGGGGTGATGACTGCAATATTTGTTTGAGGTGCTATAATCTCTGTCCAGAAGACGCTATTCAGTTTAAAGAAGGAACTCTAAACAAAGAGAAATATCCTCGATACAAAGGCCCGGGTAATGGATTTAATCAAAGTAAATTGAAAAAATAAAACCTAATAACTTGGTAATTGCTTATTGGTAAATTCATTAGTAGACTACCAATAATTATCGGCAATAACTTTATTACAAAAACAAGATATTCTTTCTTTATTACTGTCTAAACAGGAAAAGTGTAAAAGATGAATTTAAGGAAGAATTATCTTCTCTTAGGCTTTGTTATTGCAAGTATTATATTATTACCAATTTCAAGTGTTAATGCTCTACCGAAAGTAACAGATGCAACTGATGATGTGCGATATTACAATGGTGCTACCTTATTAAACACGGGTGATTTCCAAGATGAAATCGATTTTGAGACCATGGAAATAGATGGAACTAATCTTGTTGTTACTTTCCAAGATGTCCCACAATATGATGATGATCACAGATATTATGCTATAATTATCTGGGATCTTGCTGATTGGATTGATAACTTTACCTCAGCATTTTATGGAAAAGGAGATAACAGCGTCTCAACATATCTGGCGGATGAAACACCAACAATTATTGTTGCTGTTGATGTTCCAGACTCTATTACTGTGGTAGGAAATACTTTACAAATTCCCATTCCTGAACATGCCTTGATTTCTAACCTCAACAATCCCTTGAATTTTTCAGCTTATGCAAGAGTAGATTCAGGGGCAACAGAATACTATTACGATGAAATGGAAGGAGTTCCATCAACAAATGTATTCCCAGGATATGCCATAGTTGCAGTAATCAGCAGCTTAACAACACTAACTCTCATAGCATTGAAAAGAAAGAAGAAATGAAAAACTTCCTTTCTAACTTTTTTTATTCCAAATGGTTTTCTTTTTAATTTGAAATTAGCTTCCTGTAATTCGTTTAATTTTGCAATTAAATATAGAAAAATATTAGAACTCTATCACTAAATTACTTTTAAGGAGGAGTATTGATGAGTGGTTTAGAGAAACTCGAAGACAGAATTAAAGCTGACTTGGAAAATTTTAATGATACCAATTCATTTAAACAAATAAATGCGGTAAAAAGTTTTGGAGAAATCCTTTATACAAATTGGTCTCCCCTTAAAGATTCGCTAGTACAAGAAAAAGTTGCGGAATCATTTCCAATTTTCAAAGAGAGAATTATTTCCAGTGATAATTTGGATGTAAAAAAAGCAATTATTGAATTCTTTGGTTTGCTGACTTTTCTAGAAGAATCTTACAGTTTTCTGCTAGAACTTTTCTTAACAGGAAAGGAACCACTCAGTTACTATGCAGCAGAAGCTATGGTTGGATTTACAGCAAAACGTGAGAAAACAAAGGGATTATTTTTTGATGTTCTTCGAGAATCGACAAATGAATACCTTCGATATATTGCAATTGGTGTTTTAGGAAACCGATTTCAAAATCACTTCCTTAATGAAATAAAAAGCATCACTAAAAAAATTGCTAAAGAAGACAAGTATCCTAAAGTTCGGCAGTTAGCATGGAAAAGATTCGTACTTATAGCATCACAACAGGAGGTTACACAAGAAAAAGTAAAGATTCATCAAGAAGCACTCTACAGGGCTCTCTTTGAGATTCTCACCTTGTTTAGGCCTGATATTCCTGTTTCCTTCTCACGCATTATTGATCTTTCAAAGAATTTAGCAGTCGAAAAAGTAAAAGAAACTTTAGAAACCGTAGATCCTAGTCATTTCAATTTTTCACCGGAATATATTGAAGGTTTAATCTCTGAAATCGTTGAACAGAAATTTCTCTCAGGAGAATTCTTATCATTAGAACACGTTTTTATACGCTCTCAAGATACTGAAAACCCAATTCTAGAACCAATCGCCATTTCCAAGGAATACATTTGTTATTATTGTGGTTATCCTATAGAAAAGGAATCTAAAAGCTGCTCAAATTGTAATGAGAAAGTTCTAAATTGCATAGTATGTAAACTTCCAATTTCATTTGGCGAAGAATCTGGAAAATGTTATTTCTGTGAAAGATCAGGACACCTCTCACATATTCAAGAATGGGTAAAAGTAAAAGGAAAATGCCCTACTTGTCTAAAAGAGCTAACAATAACAGGTATTATACCATTAACACAAATTGTCAGAGAGTAAAAAAATATTTATCTTTTATTTGCCAGATAACTTGTTTTAACCGCTTTTTCAACTGAAACCATTAGTTTTATAGGTCATTTACAAAGAACTTAGAATTAATTACTGGGTGTGTAGTAGAGCTTGGATATTCTCTTTTAGTTTTCAAGTTATACCTTTTCTTCTATGTTCTTTTCTCTTTTCCGCTCTTCTTGCTCCTTCTTTTCCTTAAGCGTTGCTTCTACTGCATAAGAAGAGTTGTTTTTTGAGTCTTTTTCGGTTGTTTTTCCACTTCTCTTCTTAATCCCTTTTATTGTTTTAAGAAGAGTTTTTCTTAGATTTTTTACGAAAGAAATATCATTTTCCTTTACTGTTTATTCTTTATGCTTGATGATTCCTTACCTTTGTTCCTCATACAAGATGATGCTGTCATAGTGTATGTGGTCAATGACCATCTCATTGGTTGCCATCCGATGCATAGCTATGATTACTATGGGACAGCTCGTACTCTTAATCTCATGCTTGATTTATTTTCATTCTCTGTGACTTACGAAGTGTTTCCTAAACGACTTCATCATCACTTCCAGAATGCAGCTCCGTATCCTT
>DAOVHJ010000099.1 GCA_030671945.1 Candidatus Heimdallarchaeota archaeon | reverse complement strand
ATTTTTCAAGCGGTAAGCTTATTATCTGCTTTTCGTTATAATTTATACGAAAATCGTATAATCTTAAAGCAAGCATTCTGGAAGCAAAACGGATGATAGATAAAATCGATAAAAAAATAATTGATATTCTCATGGAAGATTCAAGGGTAACAAATGTGCAAATCGCTCAAAAAATAAAAAGAAGTGAATCAACAGTTCGGCAACGAATGTCAAAATTAGTCGAGAAAGGAATCATTAAAAAATTCTCTATTATGATTAATCCTATTGCATTTGGCTACAATACTGAAGCATTTGTAGGTATCAACACTAATCCTAGCAAATTACTTAAAGTAATAAAATCTTTGAAGAAGATTAAAGATATTGTTTCTATCTCGACGACCACAGGGGATTATATGATATTGTGTGAGATTTGGGCTGAAGATGGTGTACATTTATCAGATATTGTTGATAAAATTGAAGATATAGATGGTGTTCTTGAAATTTTACCATCAATTATACAAGAAAAACATAAAGAATAGTTAAAATTTAGTTTTCAATCTTTTATAATATCTAATGGATAATTATCTTCTAGTAATTGCTTCAAACACTCAGTTTTTTCTGTCTCAAATTTTCGCTCAACATTTTTGTGCAAATTTTTGATAATTTGGATTGCTCTAGCCGCTGGATCAAATTCACCAATAATAACTGATAAGACCAATGATCCTTCTTTTGTTAAAACTAATTGTTTTTCATCTACTTGTATAAGGGTCTCAGCACGGTCATAATGTTCCATCATACGCAAGTACTTTTTGATTTCTTTATTCCCTTTCTTGAATAAAGTGGCATGTTTCGACTGTGTTTTTGGTTTTCCTAATAAGGTAGTTTCTATTTCTGTTCCATCTGAATCAAAAATAAATCCACCATAAATTTTTACATTAGTAGTAGGTAGATTCTTGTCTTCTGATAATTCGAGTGTTAACCAATCCCAACTCTCAAAAAGCAATTCACCTGTAAGAGCAGAACATCTAGCAAAACTATATTTTCTTTGTAACCTTGTAAATTTCCCAAAATCTATAACTTCAAGGACTTCATCAGCTGATGCTGCATTCTCTAAATCAATCTTATTTGATAGAAACAAAACAGGTGCATTTTCATTGTAATCTAATGCATTATTGAATTCCTCTGCTGCTAGATCAAAACGTCTTCTATCTGTTGAGTCAAGAACAAACACTAATCCATCAGCACTTTTAACGAATTTCTCCCAAAGAGTTTCTCTAAGGGGAGTTTGCCCACCTAAATCGTAAACAATAAACTCTAATGAACGATACTTGTAAATTTCTATATTAATACCAAATGTGGGACGTGTTAGAGCATAATCTGACTTCAGAAGTCTTCCTATGATTGTAGTCTTTCCAGCCCCATCCAATCCAATAATAGCAATTGTCTTCTTTGTATCCTCAGATTCATCGTCTTTTGATTCCCTTGATTTCATTAGTTTCTTCAAGAAAGACATAGTTAGTTTGTCTCACAATTGCAGTTCATTCAAAGTGATAAATTTAGAGTGACCTAAAAACTCACAAATATTGAATGTTTTGTACTAATTTGTAATCTAAATGTTAAATACGATTAACCATTCCTAAGGTTAAAAATCTTACTTATGAGGTATATCGAAAAAAACTCGGAAAAAAATCTGCCCGAAAATAACTTTAAGAAAAAACTCAAGTAGTAAGTAACTTTTAGACCATAGAATTAATTATAAAGTATAATTCCCCGATTATAATCGAACAAAAAATAATGGATGAAGAAATGTTGAGCCAAGAAAATGTCATAGAAATTAGTAATCTAAAGAAAACATATGGCTCAGATGAAATAATAGCAGGACTTACGTTTACAGTAAAAAAAGGGGAAATTTTTTCATTACTAGGACCTGACGGATCTGGTAAAACCTCAACAATAGAGATTTTAGTGGGACTAAGTAAACCTAGTGAAGGTGAAATATCTATTCTGGGTTTCAATATTAAAAGTACAATTGAGATGAGGGAAATAAAGAAAATAATTGGTTTTTTGCCACAAGAATTTCGTACCCACGATAACTTATCTGTAAAAGAGAACATACAGTTTTGGGGGAAAATGTACGATAATATGATTGAAACCTCGGAAATACTATCAATTCTTAATTTAGAAGAGAAAGCAAATACAAGATACAAATATCTCACTCCCGGTTTCAAGAAACGAGTTGGTTTAGCCATTGCCTTTGTCAATAATCCAGAGATTGTTTTTCTAGATGAACCAACTGCAGGACTTGACCAATTCTCTAAAAGAGAAGTCTGGGATATTATTAAGAAATTCAATAAAGAAGGAAAAACGATTTTTATAACGACAAATGATGCCATCGAACCACAAGCAATTGCGGATAGGGTGGCGATAATACATAAGGGATTAATGAAAGATATCGGGACACCAATAGAACTAATAGATCGATTTAGTAGTGGGAATAAAATTATAATTAAAAGTCCGACAGAGCAAGCAAGATTAGATGCCATAGGGATTTTACAAAGTGCCTGTCCATTAGAAGTTCTTTATGATGAAATCATTATCTCTAGTGAAGAAATCACCTTGCTTGAAATTTTGGAGAAATTGGATAAGGCAAAAGTTAGATATTCTGATATTATAACCCAAAAACCCACTTTAAATGATGTCTTTATCACTTTAACAGGAGAGACGTTGAACAAGAAGTAAAACTCTTGGAGAAGTAAATCTTGAGCGAACAATCAAATGAAGCTCCCCAACAAAATGCAAGGGATAACGAAGGAAAGAATCGCTTCAAGAAAACTATGCTTAATATTGGTTCTAGTTTGAGAAGAATTAGCAATCAGACAGGTGGTATAAGTATAAAATACTTTAGATCTCCAAGTTCTATTTTCTGGTCTATAGTTTATCCTGTAATCCTAATTTTATTATTTGGAGCTATGTTTGGTCGAACGATTGATACAAATTATAGTCTAGATGTTTATGATTTAGATAAAAGTACGGAATCAGAAAAATTAATTACCGCACTAAGTGATTTACCAGGATTAACAATAAACGAGATAGAAGAGGAGATCGATTTAGTTGACGATTGGTTAAATGAGAAAAATAAAGTAATTCTCTTAGAAATTCCTGAAACATATGGATTAAGAGTTAGTTTGAATCTCACAAGTAATCTTAAAGTTTACTATGATCCATCTTCTGCGACCGCAAAAGTAATTTTAGAAATTATCGAAGAAGCAGTTTCAATGGAAAACATCTTTCATCTGGAAATTGATCTTAAATATGATTTGTTACTGGAAAATTTTTATACTAATGAGTTAAGTTTCATTGACTCGCTTGTTCCTGGAATTATAATGATAACAATATCAACAATAGCTTTGTTTACTAGTTTAAGTTATGATTTAGAAGAAAAACGAAGTGGAATTTTACAGAAATTAGCG
The DNA here is from genome assembly GCA_030671945.1 of Candidatus Heimdallarchaeota archaeon. Taxonomy (GTDB): domain Archaea; phylum Asgardarchaeota; class Heimdallarchaeia; order JABLTI01; family JABLTI01; genus JABLTI01. Next base: position 4,745 of record DAOVHJ010000099.1, on the reverse strand, counting down.
ACAACTCCTGCTAACAAATTTGAATGGATAATCTCAAAACAAATCTGGCAAATATTCTTAGCAATTTTAGCTGGACTTCTGACAGTATTATTTGCTCTAATTTTTAATTTTAATGCAGGTAGTTTACATCCTTTGATGCTTGTCTATATTGTCTTTGGAACTATGACTTTCTCGGGAATAGCAATGATTCTCGTTAGAGTAATAACAAATCCTGATGGAGTAATAATTGCCTCAGTTCTCATAACTATACCTCAGATTCTATTAAGTGGTGCTCTGGTACCTTTAGATTCTTTCCCAGAGTTACTCCAGTTTATCTCGAGAATATTTCCATTATATTATTTAACAGAGGGCATGAGGTTTCTTATGCTTGAAGCTACTTCAGCAATGTGGTGGAGATTCTTCTTAATTTCAGCTTCAATGGCAATTGGATTCTTTGTAATTGGAATATTTGCTACAAACTGGAAAAAAGATAGGTAGTAAAGGAGGAAATAAAATGTCAAAAAGAAATATAGGAAAAAAAATTGGAAACTTCTTCCTTCACTTAGCTCATAGTTTCAGGCGGATCGGTAATCATATTAGAGCATCAGTGAAATTGTTCTATCGTTCACGCCTTACAGTTTTCTTATTTATATTTTATCCAATAATCTTGCTCCTTTTATTTGGGTCAATATTTGCAAAGCAAGATCTTTTGTTATTTGATCTTGGAGTACAAGATAATGACGAGACTTCTGTTTCAAATGATTTACTCTTGAAACTAAAATCAATTGATGTATTGAGAACGATAAATATAACAACTGATGAGGATCCAAAAACTGTTATGCAACGAGACGATTTGCATGCTTGTTTAGTAATTCCTGCTAATTGGTCGGTAGATGCAATAAACCCGCTGTATAGTTCCTCAAATGTTACTCTAATTATTAACTCAATTTCACAAAGTGCATTAAGAGTATCCCATCTAGTTTCAAACGCCTTGCGAGAGTTCAATATAGAACAAAATGGAACACAACCATTGGTAAATATTGAAACTGAAAATTTCATCTCAGAAAATCTGAATTATATTGATTTCTTCCTTCCAGGAATCATTGGTGTAATAATAATGAATACAAGCTTGTTAGGCACAATAAACCGTCAAACGCACTTTAAACAAGCTAAATTATTAAGAAAATTTGCTACAACACCATTAACCAGGTGGGAATACGTAAGTGCAGAAATCATCTGGCAGTTCATAATAGCATTTGTAGCAACAACTCTTACTGTCTTTACTGCATGGATAGTTTTTAGCTTCAGTTGGAGCAGTTTTCATGCTTTAATCCTTCCAATAGTATTTGTTGGGTCAATACTCTTCTCTGGTTTAGGTTTACTAATTAGTCAAATTATAAGGAATCCGAATAATTCATTGATAATTGGATTTCTAATAACAATTCCAATGTTGTTTTTGAGTGGAGTATTCTTTGATGTTTCAGGAATTAGAGCCCTTACCGTTCTCTCTAAATTCTCGCCATTAACATTCCTTGTGGATGCATTGCGATCAAGTATGATTACTCACAATTTCGGCAATGCTGGGATTAATATTGGTATTGCATGTGCAATTGGTTTAGCTTCAATAATAGTTGGTGTTTTCCTTACCAAATGGGAGAAAAATTAGAGTTCGAATAAGGTGTAGCTATGGCTGAAAAAAAGATCATAACCTTTGTCACAAAAAACAAAGAAAAAAAATCTGATATCAAAAAGATGTTAGGAGATACGTTTGATATCCAGTTCACATCTGATCTAGATTTAACTGAAATCCAATCACTTTCAGTAGAAGAAGTAGTAGCTTTCAAAGTAAAACAAGCATATGAGAAAGTTGGCACCCCAATAGCTGTTTCCGATAGTGGTTTAGAAATTGAATCTTTGAAGAACTTTCCAGGAGCATTAGTAAAATTTGTCAATGAAACCATAGGTCAGGAAGGGATTACAAAACTCCTCAAGAATGTTGAAAATCGAAATGCTCATTTCGTTGCTGCTATAGGTTATTGTGATCACGAAAAAAATCCAATTATTTTTGTAGAAAGGGATAAAGGAACAATTTCCTTGGAACCTAGAGGAGATGGTTGGCACTTTGATCGCATTTTCATCCCAAAAGGAGAGAAGCGAACATGGGCAGAAATAGGTCGAGAAAGAAAAAATATTGATTCGGCTTTTCGTAGAGCACTTGAAAAAATGTCTCAATGGTTAGCAGAGAAAGGTCCATAATTGTGTTAAAAGCTACATTTCATCTACATCTGCTAGAGGTGAACGTGTAAATATTCTGAATGAGTAAATTAGAAAGCCAATGTAGAGTAGTTTCATAAGAATGACGATAATTGAATGAATGGTTTTAACTTCTTTTGCATAGAAGAAAACGTAAGATGCTACTAGTATTCCCATCAATGCACATGCAACAATAATGAGCAGTAAATTTTCGTATTTCTGTAATCTTTCTCTTTTGACTCCTGATTTTATTCCTAGGATTATAGATAATCCTCCAATAGGAGCAACTATTAACTGTGAAAGACCAATTGGGATAAGTAAACTTCTTCCTATGATCTGTTTTATGTCATAATAATATCTTCTAATATCTTCAAATTGTCTAACTAAAAGTGTTCGATGGTCTTTCTTAATTCTACGTTTCCACCAATCAGAAACTCTTCTCTTTCGTCCAGTAAGAATTTTAGGAGCAATATCCCTCTCAGGATTTTTAAATAATCTCCAGGCTGGAACAATAAAGAAGGTTATAATAAAAACTGCTGCAATTATCCCTTTATAATATTCATTTATAAGATCCAAAACTCCTAAAGCATTCACAACAGTTTGTAAAAACTCACTAGCAGGTGTAGCATCTCCAGGCCAAATTATAAATGCTCTAACTATTGATATCAAAGAAAGGATAATTCCTAAGACCATCATAAAATAAATTGGGACAAGCATAATTAGCTTGAAACGTTTAGGATCTAAATCCTCTTGTTTTTGAACCATTTTCTCTCCGAATTTTCCTCGAATTTCACTCTTCTTATCCTTTATTTCTTGTTTTTCTTTCGAGTAATGATCATCAACATTTAATTCTTCTTGTTTTAATTCTTTGATTTGTTTTTCTATTCTCTCTTCTTCTCTACTTATTTTTCTGTCAGACCAAGAACCAGATTCTCTCTTCTCTTTAATTGTTGCTTCTTTCTTTGAAATTTCTTTTTCAATAGATTTGATTCTATTTTGTTCTCTTTTTTCTTTTCGTTCAAGATCATCTAATTGCTTATCAAATTTCTTAATATCTTTTTCACTGTAAGATTTCTTCTTTGCTGTTCTTTGTAACCAATTTATTATCCTTTGAGCAATAGGAATATATCCTGTTATGAAACCAAAACCACTAAGAATTTGTTGGAAAATGAAATAGATAATAAGTGGATAGAAAACAACCTCTAACCATTTCTGATCCGTTAGAACTGCTATGAGAATTATAGTAAGTAAAAGAACAAATAAGCCCGAAGTAAATGCAATGTAATAGTTCCTATCGATTTCTCTAAAAGAAAAACTTGTTCTTGGTTCTGTTTCAGTCATATTAATAGAAGATTATTAGTTGAATCAAAAAGCTTTCGTTTTTATTAGCTAAATGGTTATCATATTGAAAAACAGATTTTCTAGTACAAACACTAAACTAAAATTTAGGTAGCAATTATCTATAACCAATGAAACCTAAAATTCGTCTTGCTACTGCATATGATATAGATGCTGTTTTTGAGATAGAGAAATTATGCTTTGATAAGCTTGAACAATTCGATAAGAATTTCTTTTACTTATTTTTAATGAGAAGAAATTTCGATATTTTTTTCGTAGCAACCTTAGAAAATGAAGCACAAGAAAGCAAAATTGTTGGTTTTATTATTGCTTATTTAAATAAAATTGGTAATTATGAAATAGCTACAGTAAATGTTCATCCTGATTTTAGAAATCAAAGGATAGGGCATGAATTAATGGTAGAACTTGAAAAGGCTATCAAAATTATCATTCATGAATTAATCAAATCAAAAAGATTTGATGAAAATTCTCAAAATATGATAATTGAATTAATGGTTTATGAGAAGAATGTTGCAGCTATTGCTTTATATGAAAAATTAGAATACAAGAGAATTGAGACAATTCCAAATTACTACAAGAAAGGGAAAAATGGCATTCGAATGATAAAATCTCTAAGAGTAAAGTAGTAAAAGGTAGTCATTTTAATAGAAGTCGCCCCTAAATTAGTCAATACAAATATATTTTTATTTGTGTGTAATAACAATCCATCATAGGGTTAAAACAAGAGGATATGTAGCATTATGAGTCATGAAGTAGAACGAGAAGATGATGACAAAGACATTGCTGAAAAAGATAGAAGTTATTTATTATCGTATACTCGTCATTTAGAAAGAAAGATTAGAACTCTCGAAACTGAGAAGCAGTTAATAGAAAATGAGCGCACGCGTATGGAAAGAGAAATTGCTTCGATGAGAAATGATCTTGAACAAATGAAGAGAAGTCCACTAATTACTGGAACTATTGTTGATGCATTAGACGATGGAAGAGCAGTTGTTAGAAGTTCAAGTGGACCTAGTTTTGTAGTTAATGTAATTAAATCAATTGAGAAAGAAACATTAAAACCCAATTCTCGGGTTGCTTTAAATCAAAGGAATTTTGCTATAGTTGAAGTGTTACCTCAACAAAAAGATCCAATGGTTTCTGCTATGGAAGTT